>JAYUIP010000811.1:0-1463 GCA_043765945.1 Arcicella sp. | reverse complement strand
GCCTCATTATTAATGAGTAAGATACAATCTTATCCGAGGCAAAATAACTTGATGTACGTGTTATTAAGTTATGGACAATTAGAAAAAACCATTTTTATCTGTAACTATTTACTTAAACCACCCCTGAGAAAAAAAGTCAGTCGCCAGCTTAACAAAGGGGAACAACTACATAATTTAAAACTTTTTTGCGTTTCGGTGGCGATGGACTTATTCGTAAACAACAAGAAAAGCAGCAACAAGTTACGGTTCAAAGTATGAGTGTTTTGACCTATATTGTCTTGGTTTGGAACATCATATACATCCAAGAAATTCTAAAAGAACTTAAAAATGAGGGCTATGAGACGGGCGGCCAACCGCTTAATGAGGAAGATTTTGAACACATTTCTCCAGCTCCTTTTGAGCATATCAATCGATTAGGAAAGTATAATTTCAAAGATGAAATCAAGTTGGAAGAAAATGGACTGAGAGCGTTAAGAAAACCGAAGAAATGACATTATTAACTAAGATTTTAGGTTGAAACCGCTACTTTTCGTCCAATTGTAATGAGAACCTCAAATAGGATATGCCAGGGTTTCGACCCAAGACCAAAAATTAGATTTGCAATTAGATGACTTGAAAAAGATGGGTTGTCAAAAAATCTATCAGGAAAAGGTATCTTCGGGTAAAGAACGTCCCCAACTTACCAAGCTAATAGAAGACATCAGAGAAGGAGACACGCTAATTGTTTGGAAGTTAGACCGACTTGGTAGGTCTTTAAAAGAATTGGTCAATCTAATTGAAACGCTTTTAACCAAACAAGCACATTTTGTATCTATCAAAGATTCGATTGATACATCAACGGCACAAGGTAGATTATTCCTCAATATTTTTGCTTCCTTGGCAGAATTTGAAAGAGATATTATTCGAGAGCGTACCAAGGCTGGATTGGCGGCTGCCAGAGCGAGAGGACGTTTGGGCGGACGTTGTAAAGGATTAAGTCCCGAAGCAACCCAAAAAGCTGAAACGGCGGTACTTCTTTATCAGCAACAAAAATCTGCTGATGAAATTGCTGGCATTATTGGCGTTGGAAGGGCTACGGTTTATCGGTATTTGGAAGCAATGGGGCAAAAAAGGAATTTATGAAGATGATTTAATATAATTTATTGATATTCAGTTAGTTATAACACTTTCGTGGTGCGTTTGCCCGAAATGTGCCGCTGACCCCTCATTAGAACTCAACAGCCGTAGGGTGGAGTCATGTCAATATGTTAGATGTGTATGATTTTACTACACTGCTGAATAACAATCAATTACGATTTGATTTGCATAAATTAAAGGAGTGGAAATATAAAAAAGTCGCCTAAAAACAACCCTATAACTTGCTGTATTTCACTGGGTTATAGGGTTCTATCTTACTTTGAGCCCCGATTTGCACTTGCAACCAATTTTATAAACTATACGTAAACGACGGAGCATTCAAAATA
>JAYUIP010000810.1:0-1465 GCA_043765945.1 Arcicella sp. | reverse complement strand
TTTTTGAAGAAATTGACCGAAATGTGCGTTTTCAGCCTTTGAATATTTCGTTGCGAGAAGGTTTCATTGACGAACAAACCAAAATTGTTTGTTATACCGACCATCAAGTTTTCGACCGTTTCCATCGTTTCAGAGAAAAAAGTAAATATTCAAAGTCCAAAGCCCTTACGTTGAAGGAATTAAGGACTTTACAAATTGGCGATTACGTAACCCACGTGGATTATGGAATCGGGCGTTTTGCGGGTTTAGACCGTGTAATGGTTGGAGATTCTGAGCAAGAAGCCATTCGTTTAATTTATAAAGACAATGACGTTTTGATGGTTTCGATTCATTCACTCCACAAAATTGCCAAATATTCCGGCAAGGAGGGAGGACCGCCTTCTATGTCAAAATTGGGTTCTCAAGAATGGGATAATCGTAAATCGAAGGTCAAGAAACAGGTTAAAGACATTGCCAAAGAGTTGATTTCACTCTATGCCAAACGAAGAATGGCACCTGGTTTTGCCTTCTCGTCCGATACTTTTATGCAAGTTGAGTTGGAATCTTCATTTCAATACGAAGATACGCCCGACCAAGCAAAATCAACGGCAGATGTGAAAGCAGACATGGAAAAACCGCATCCAATGGATAGATTAGTTTGTGGAGATGTTGGTTTTGGGAAAACAGAAATTGCCATTAGAGCCGCTTTCAAAGCCGTGGCAGATTCTAAACAAGTAGCGGTTTTAGTGCCGACTACCGTTTTGGCGATGCAACATTTCAGAACTTTCCGTGACCGTTTGGAGAAATTGCCTTGCCGTGTTGAGTATGTTAATCGTTTTAAATCGGATAAACAAATCAAAGAAACGCTGAAAAGAGTGGCTTCGGGTGAAACGGATATTCTCATTGGAACGCACCGAATCGTAAATAAAGACATCATTTTCAAGAATTTAGGTTTGATGATCATTGATGAAGAACAAAAATTTGGCGTAAAAGTAAAAGACCGTTTGAAGGAAATGCGGGTAAATGTGGATGTATTAACTTTAACCGCAACCCCAATTCCAAGAACATTACACTTTTCGTTGATGGGAGCAAGGGATTTGTCAATTATCGCCACACCTCCACCCAATCGCCAGCCAGTTACAACAGAATTACAGATTTTTAACGAAATATTAATCCGTGATGCCGTCAGTTACGAACTCAAACGGGGCGGGCAAGTGTATTTTGTCCATAATCGAGTTTCAGAATTAGATTCGATTGCCAATTTAATTCTTCGTTTAGTGCCAGATTCAAAAGTGGGAACTGCCCACGGACAAATGGAAGGCGATAAACTCGAAAAAGTGATGATGAACTTCATTGAGGGGCATTACGACGTATTGGTTTCAACAAATATCATCGAATCGGGCCTTGATATTCCCAACGCAAATACCATTTTTATCAATCATGCGAATCATTTTGGATTGTCCGATTTACACCAAATGCGGGGTAG
>JAYUIP010000809.1:0-1465 GCA_043765945.1 Arcicella sp. | reverse complement strand
AAAACAAAATTGAGATGGCAATTCCCACGAATTTATCATTAACCATCACTTGAATGAAGAAGAAAAGGATGGTGTAAAAGATTATCGTAATTAATTGCCCTACGTAGAAATGTTCAAAATAAACGGGTAATTGGAAGTCAAAATAGCCCTTTATGGCTTGTACAGAAATTCCTACGAGAATTAACACCGCAAAAATGCCACAGTAAATAATAATCATGGCGATAAATTTACTAAGTAATCCTACAAAATCAGGCACGGGCATGGCATCGTTAATCAAGTTGAATTTTACCACTCTTTCTTTCCAAATCAACTCCGCCGCATACGTGAGCGAGAGGGCGTAGAGGAAGGGCGTAAAATTTGTCAAACTTCCCAAAACATTGCCCGTATTTGGAATAGATTTTACCCCAAAAGTCTCTATTGAACTAACCAGAGCAGAAATTAACAGACAAACGCCCGCAATCACAATCGTGAGAAATGGCACTTCCCGAATCGACATTTTGGCATAAAACCAAGCATTTTTAAACGTTTGCTGAACAATTGTCCAATCATTCAAATGCTGATTTACCGAAGGAATTTTTACTAATTCAGGCTTAATTTTAGGTTGTTTATCCTCCACAATTGCCTTCTTTTTGAATAACCCAGAACGAACCACATTGAAACTGAAACCGAAGTAGGTTACCGCCAAAGCCAAAACCCCAACGCCTGTCCAAATCAAGCGATTATACAACAAAATTCCTTCCAAAGGCACGGTCATCATATTCTTTTGGGCGGGTGTCCAGTAACGGGTTACGTACCCCAACGTTCTAATCCCGAAAGGGTCGAGCAAAGCACCCATTTCACGGTTATCCAAATCTCCCATTAAGTTCTGGGAAATCGAATAAATTACAAACAAAATAATGCCCTGCGTGTAAATAATAACCGATTTTCGGGTTAAAGCACCGCCCGCAAAAAAGAACGCACCCGTGAAAAACAGGTTCGGTAAAACCAGAATCAGGAAGGGTTGAATGTAATGCCAAAGGCTGTATGGCAACAACTTTGTGGCATCTCTACTTGGCATAAATTCACCAATCGTGAAGCCCAAAATCATGGCGAAAAAGATGAGGATTAGTACCAAAAACGAACCAAAGAATCGCCCAAAAAGGTAGTCAAATTTCTTGATTGGGGTACTAAACATCAAAGCTTCGGTATTGAATTCAAAGTCCCGAAGCACGGCAACACCCATCACCGCCGAGGTAATCATCATGAATAAATACGAAAATGCCACTTCCATGAATGCAATCGCACTCGGGGCATTTTCTTTGGTTTGTTCACCGCCACCCGTGATTTTGATGGCATCGGTGGACACTAAAATGATGGGTAGGATTAATATTAAACCAAAATATATCCAAGTAGCAGGTCGCCCTTTGCGGTACGCCCACTCAAATTTTATAATTTCTAAAAGCATGATTATGAGTAGTTTATGGCA
>JAYUIP010000808.1:0-1467 GCA_043765945.1 Arcicella sp. | reverse complement strand
TACGCAATATTTTGTCCGTCAATCAGGAAATGGAGCGACTCTTTTTTCAATCTTGCCCCCTTACATTCTGGACAAGTATTTATTGCCATAAAATCCTTCAACCAGTCCTGAATCTTCTCAGAACCCGTTTCTTGCTGACGTTTCAAGAAAGTTACGATGCCTTCATATTTGGTATTCCAGTCCGATCCTTCGTATTTTTTGGACGGAACCGCTACGGGTTCTTCCGTTCCATAAAGCATGAGTTCGATGGCTTCGGCAGGGAATTTTTCGATGGGCGTTTTCAGACTGACTTTGTGGGGTTTCAATAAGACCTCCAATTGCTTGAAAATCCACATTTCACGATATTCGCCGATGGGTGCAATCGCTCCTTTTTCGATGCTTAGCGTTTTATCAGGAATAATAGATTCTTCGGTAATCTCTTCAACTTTACCCAAACCCTGACAAGTCGGACACCAACCGTAAGGCGAATTAAAGGAGAAGTTATTGGGTGAAGGTTCATCATAACTGATGCCCGAAATGGGGTCCATGAGGAATTTTGAGAAAATAGCCCCCCTACCCCCAGAGTGGGAATTTAAATTGGACTCGGAAGCTCCCCCTCTGGGGGCGGGGGGGGCTTCTACCATCATAATCCCTTTCCCCTGATTCAAAGCCGTTTGCACCGATTGCGACAATCGAAAACGGTCTTCGGTCTTCACCACAATTCTATCAATCACAATTTCAATATCGTGAATTTTGAAACGGTCGAGTTGCATTTTGGGTTGAATATCCATCACCACGCCATCCACACGCACTTTTGTGTAACCCAATTTTTCAATCTGAACGAACAATTCACGGTAATGTCCTTTACGTCCTTTCACAACGGGAGCAAGAATAATCAGTTTTTGATTTTGATAATCTTGCAAAATTACATCAATAATTTGGTCAACGGATTGCTTAATCATCTTTTCACCCGTGACGTAACTGAACGCTTCACCCGCCCGTGCATAGAACAGTCGCAGGAAATCATAAATCTCCGTAACAGTGCCGACAGTAGAGCGTGGATTTTTGGAAGTCGTCTTTTGTTCAATCGAAATCACGGGCGAAAGTCCGTTGATTTTATCGACATCGGGGCGTTCCATGTTGCCCATAAAACTCCGAGCGTAGGCAGAAAACGACTCCATGTAGCGGCGTTGTCCTTCGGCATAAAGCGTATCAAAAGCTAATGAGGATTTACCAGAGCCAGAAATTCCCGTAAAAACCACTAATTTATTGCGAGGAATGGTTAGGTCGATATTTTTGAGGTTATGTTCTCTTGCCCCGAGAATTTCAATGTGGTCGAAACCAGTAATGTCTGAATTGTTATTTGCCATGTAATTTTAACGAAAAAATAGTCTATAAAGTTACTAAAAAAGCCCATGTTTTTGGCATGGGCTTTTTTGGATTTATTTATGTTCAAATCCTGATTGGGATTTCTTTTGAAGCCTAATG
>JAYUIP010000807.1:0-1468 GCA_043765945.1 Arcicella sp. | reverse complement strand
CATCAAAAGTAACATTGGTTGAAGATTGTCTTTGACCACTAAAACTGCCGCTCCTACCTTGTAAGGGTGATAGAGCAGTTAAAGCCGCAAAATTTCGTCCTTCAATCGGGAGCTGTTTCATTTGTAAAGAAGTAACTGCAATAGCAGCACCCGCTCGTTCAGTTTCTTTATTCACGAACGAATTAGCACTAACCACAACTTCGGATAACTGCGTAGTGGCAGGTATTAATTTAGCATCAATTTTCAATCTATCTCCTTGATTCAAAGCATAATCTGAAAAGATTTGAGTTTGATAACCCACGAAAGAAATAGTAACAGAATAAGGTTTACCCAAGGGTAATTGTTGAAATTGATACTCGCCCTGAATGTTGGAAGAAGCACCCGTTTGAAAACCCGTCGATTCATTTTTGATTCTGATGGAAGCCCCTGGAACTGCCTCCCCTTTTTCGTCTAAAATTTTACCTGTGATGGTGGCATCAGTCCCTTGTGAGAAGGCTTGGATACTGAAAAAAGTTGTTAAAAGTACAAAGAGAGCACTTTTTAAAAGTTTATTCTTCGATAAGTTGAGAGAAAATGTTTGCATAATGAAGATAATTTAGATGAATGATTTCACAAAATTACCCTTGTAGTTTTAGGAGCGTTTTACCTTAATGTTATCAAATTATGAAGAGAATGTTGGTGTAAACAAGAGGAAATGATAATTAACTTAAACAAGAAAATTTATCACCAAATAAGTTAATCTAACTACGACTTGTACGGAATTACGAAGCCTTCGGTGAGACCGAAGGCTTCCGTAAACTGCGAAATTGAAATCCAGTATAAAGTACAGTAGTGTTTGAAAAACCTTAAGTTAACCGCTAATCACATAAAGTTTAGGTACTGATTTGTAATGTATGCTGTTGTAACGAGTTAAAAATTGACCTTTGATTAACAAAAGAGGGCAAAATCTTCTTGAATTAGTGTGCTTCAAATACTCTTTGAAGTGAAATGCCCTCATTGTGAGGGTACAAATGGCAAGAAAGCCAATGGTACGCAAAATTTTTGTTGCCATCCATGTCATAAACATTTTCAATTTGCCTATCAATACAAAGGGGCAGACCCTCGAATTAAACGGTAAGTACGTTGTATGACTTTCAACGGTAGTGGCATCAGAGATATTAATCGGGTATTAAGCGTTAGTATTGCGGGCATTCTGATGATACTACGTGTGTGGTTTAAAACGTTAGAGGGAAAAAACTCATGGTCGAAAGACATTTTAAACGTGTTCAAATCGACGAGATGTGGCGTTTCGTCAAACATCGAAAACAGGGTAAAAGATAGCCATGGAGGCCACCGCTGCGGTATGCCTATGATCCAGATTTCGGTAAAATATTAGCTTTTCATATCGGAAAATGTAATGATTCAGCCTGTAAGGCTTTGATGAAAAAACTTATTCATTTACAAACGGTTCGCCGCAGCAATTGATTCT
>JAYUIP010000806.1:0-12530 GCA_043765945.1 Arcicella sp. | reverse complement strand
GCATTTTTTCAGTTCCCAATGATACTAAACTACGAGATGTTTTAATCAAAACATAACCTTTTCTTACCTGCGGAACGGGTATTTCTTCTAAAATTGTTTTGCCAGTTTGTAGGTGCTGAATGAGCTGTTTCATGTCTATAATTAGTTAGTGGATAATGGCACGCAGATGAGCCCACAATGGAATTGAGATGCTTCGCAACGCAGATTTTCGCAGATTTTAAAAATGTTTAACCATAATTTATAAGCAAGTTCACGCAAATTTCACTTTCAAAGATGACTTATTTTATTCAATAAAAATCTGCGAAAATCTGCGTTGCCGAAGGCATCTGCGTTATCTGCGTTCCAATTCTACCTATTCTATTTCGTAATTTCAGATACCAAAATCTCTGCAATTCTTTCCGCTGTTTTTCCATCCCAAAGTGATGGAATTTTTCCTTGTTTGATCTTTCCTTCCAAAATTTTCATTAATTTTTCGTGAACTGTTTGCGGATTTAAGTCGGCTAAAAGCTGATTTGTTCCAATTTCTACCGTGATTGGTCGTTCCGTAGAGTCTCTAAAAGTCAAACAAGGCACTTTTAAAAATGTCGTTTCTTCTTGAATTCCACCCGAATCTGTAATAATTAATGAAGCATTTTGCATTAACTGCAAAAACTCCAAATATCCCTGTGGTTGCGTTAGAATAAGGTTTTTGATAGAATTTAATTGTTCATAAAGTCCAAATTTCTTCAAATTATTACCTGTTCTTGGATGAATAGGCAAAACAACTTTTTTGTATTTTGCGGTATCCTCAATGATAGTTAAAATCGCTTTTAGCCCTTCCTCCGTATCCACATTGGCGGGGCGGTGCATGGTTATTATTACAAATTCATCTTTCAATAAACCCAAATCATTTAAAACAGAAGTTTGTCGAGCCTTTTCAAGGTAATATACCAACGAATCAATCATCACATTTCCCACAAAAAATACTTTTTCATCGGGTACGCCTTCTCGTTTGAGATTATCTACACCTGATTGTTCAGTAATAAAAAGGTAATCTGAGACACTATCCGTTAAAATTCTATTCAATTCTTCGGGCATAGAACGGTCGCCACTCCGCAAACCTGCCTCTACGTGGGCAACGGGAATATGCAATTTAATGGCAACTAATGCACAGGCGAGCGTAGCATTCGCATCGCCCACCACTAACACTAAATCAGGTTGTTCCGTCAAAATAACCTTTTCAAAAGCGAGCATCGTGTTTGCCGTGACTTCGGTATGGGAACCACCGCCAATGCCCAAAAAGTAATGCGGTTTTGGCATTTGAAGCTGCTCAAAAAAGACATCGCTCATTTTAGCATCAAAATGTTGCCCTGTGTGAACAATTTTAGAGTCAATTTTAGGATGCTTTTCAAAAGCAAAATGAAGTGGGGCAACCTTCATAAAATTAGGTCTTACCCCGACAATATTTAGAATTTTTATCACCTTAGTTTATACACTCCAACAAACATGGTATTGGTATATTTTTCGTTTACACCACCCCATTTCAGAAGCCTTGAAAAAATAGTAGTACTGGGATAATAAGTAAGTTTTTGCAACTCAAAACCGTAGTATTCTAAGCATTTTGAAAAGGATTTTTCGGTTAAAATATGTTGAATGTACTGATAACAAGAAGGCTGTCCTGTGAATTTAAAAATGTATTTTTCAATTTTTCTGTACCAACTTTCTTTGTTAGGCATTGAAATTATAAGGATACCTTTTGGACTTAACAGTTCCTTAAATTGTAAGATAATCCTCTCATAATCAGTGATATACTCTAAAACACTTGAACACAGAATAACGTCTTGCTTCTCAAATTTATCAATATTTTCAAATGGTAAAATCGTTTGTTGAAATGAAATGTCTAAGCCTTTTGCTTGACTATTTTTTTTGCAAAGTTTAACCATTTTTTCCGAGCCATCAACACCTACGACAGTACACTTTCTGATAGCTAAATAAATACTAAAAATTCCCGAACCACATCCTGCATCTAAAACTTTCATTTCGGGTTTGATGTATTGCTCAAAAAGCGTTGTCAAAATTTTAAAACGATGTTGAAACTGTGGCGATTTTTCATATTTTGCATCAAATTCTATTGCAGTTTCTGAATGAAAATCAATGGCGGTTTTGGCTTGGAAAGTATGGCTTTTAATTTCATCTATAAGGCTCTTTGAATGGGTTTCTTTCGTATAATTTTTAAGGTAATTTTGATGAGCATTCTTAGAAATTCTATTAAATTCGGTTGGATACTGAATCATATTATGAATTTCAAAAGCAATTTCTTTTGGGTCATTATATTTTACATAAATCCCTGAAATATAGGAAGTTATCATGTCAGAAATTCCACGATAATCCGTGGTAAGTACAACACAACCATATGCCATTGCTTCAATAATTGAAATGGGTTGTCCTTCGTTGATGTAATTAGTTGGCAACACAAAAAAGTGTGCTTCTTTTAGTAGTTCCTTCTTCTTTTCTAAGTCTATAACTCCACGATAATTTACGTGTTCTTCTAATTTATTTTTGACAATAAACGCTTGGAAATAATACTTTGCTTCTGATAATGTCGTGAATCTTTGGGCATCATTATAGTGAATAAATTCTCCACAAAAATCAGTTTTAATGTTATATCCGTATTCATTTACTAAAAGCGAAGTTGCTTCCAAAACTGCTAAATATCCTTTCGATTCGATAAGGTTTGAAAGAAAAATAATTTTTATGGGTGAATCATTATCAATGGGTAATTCCTTGATTTCTAAATCATTACCGTCAATATTCCAAGGTAATCCATTTTTCACTACGCTAATTTTTGAGAATAACCGAGATTCAAAGTCAAACATTTTTTTCATATTTTCCGACAAAACAATGATTAAATTTGTCTTTATCAACATTTGCCGAATTTGTTTCTGAATAAATGGTTTTTGAAGCTGATAAAACCCGTCATAATTTCCTCCATGAATATGGACAATAATTTTACTTCCTAAAATTTTTGTGAGGAACACAATTGGGAAATCTCTTAAAAATCCTTCTTTTGATTGTGAAATGGTGTAATAAACTACGTATTTTTGAGAGCATAATTTGAAAATTAATTGGAATAATATCCCAAAATAGTTGAAGATTTTGCTGATTCCACTCCAATAATTTATGTTCCTTTTTCCTGATATTATCAACGTTTCTACATTCATTTCATTCATAAGTGCTTGAAATGCAAGAGCTTGCCCATTAACTGGCGGTGGAAGAATACCAATGAGTAATATTTTTTTCTTATTCATTGAGCCAAGGGGCAAGTGGTTTTATATTTTGTGGTTTCAAACAATGTTTTAAGCAAAGAATCAAATAATTACTAACTATTGAAATACTAATTTTTTCCCTTATTTCACCCGAAAAACTCCTTATCCTATTCCTCTCTACGTGCGATAGATTCAAAAATTTTTGCAAGTTTTCGGAAAGTGATTGCACACTATTATGCTGAAAGATGAAGCCATTTTGTTCATGATTCACCAACTCTTTGGCTCCGCATTTATCAGAAACAAGCACAGGAACATAGCTCTGCAAAGCCTCATTAATTACCATTCCCCAACCATCAAAAACGGATGGCAATATCAATAAATCTGCCTTTTCGATGTAATTAGTAATGTTTTCTGAATTAATTACCCCTAGTAAATTGACAGTATTTTCAAGTTGATTCTCATGAATAAAATTTGTTAAAAGCGGTTCTAATTCGCCTGTTCCGATAATGGTCAAATGGAAGCCTTTGTGTGACTCAAAGATAATTTTTACGGCTTTTAATAAATTTATGACCCCCTTTCTTTCAATGAGTTGCCCTACAAAAATTAATGATGCTTTTTTGTATGTTTGTCTAACTTCCCAGAGGTTTAACCCGCAACCGAGATATTTCGGGAAGTTATCATTGGCTACATTTCTAAAATATCCAAACCGATAAATTTTATCAGCTATCACGCCTAATGATTCAAAATATTCGACTGCAAAAATTGAAACTGCTAAAAACCCTTTTGCCCTCATTATCAGTAACTTAGATAATGGTTTTATGATAAATTTTAATACTATTTTCTTACTAAAACTTCTATATTTTGTGGGAATGGGTGCTTCGGAGTAAATCAAAAAGTTAACCTTAAAAATATTTAGAAGTATAATCGCAAAAAACAATGATTTCTCCGCCCAAATACCATTGACAATGTGCGTGTTTTTTCGATTTTTAAATACGTAAGCCAACAGTTGCCAAAATTTTAAGTCTTTCCCAATTGTTTTTGATTTATAATGCCCCTTTTGCTCACAATTCCATCCTTGATTTATTCTGTCTTCATCTTTTGCATGAGCATAAATTACTTCAAATTCACCGCAATGAACCCTTAACTCATTAAACAAATCGTTCTGATGAAAACTGGGAATGTTCATCCAAATATGTAGTTTTTGGTTAATCAAGCACGTTTTTGTTTAAGAATACTGAAAATATAAACGAATAATCCTGGCAAATTATAGGCAGAAAGAAAGATAATAATGGAAGTCAATCCATCACGATATACTTGAACAATGATGGCGGCAAAACAAAAATAAAGGTATAAATTCACGGATTGAGGATGTGTATTTATGATACTGAAATACCATCTTGCCGAATATTTTGCAAATAAAAAAGGGATCAAAATGATGCCTAAAATTCCAAAATTCACGTAAGCCTCTCCATAAATTGTGGGAATTGCTCCCAATTCTTTCAAGTTTCGAGATGATATTGAAATATCTGTAATCCATTGAACCAATGAGGGTTTATTTTGCCAGAATGGTCGAGGAATGGGTATTAGAAATAGATTTAGATAAATCGAACCGTAATAATATTCCCCTTTCTGATCAATCAAAGTGAGCGTTGAAGCGTACATATCCAAAAATGAAAAATCGGCATTTGCTCCAATCCCGAGACTCTCTTGATACTCAGAGGCAAATTCAATTAAATCTTCGGTTGAAGCCCCTTGTTGAATTAGTTTCCCCACGTATTTCATCGGCAGAAAAATCATGATTCCCATTAAGATTATCATGACAAAACGAGGAGATAACCATCGTTTTTTTTGTCGGTGTATGTATAAAAATAATAGAAAAATACAAGGCACTAAAACACGATAGCGATGCTGACCTTGAAAGGCAAGAATAAAAAGACAGAATCCGATTATGAGTAAAGAATATTTTTGAAAACCAAACTTGAAAACAATTAGTAACATACTCAAAATCAGCAAATTCTGAGTATTTTGCAGGTAAGAAGAATCGCTCCAATCTCCAAAGTTCAATTGGGCTTTACCGATTCCTGGAATATATAATTGAGAAAAAATGCCCCAAATACCCAGAGGAATTGTAATCAAAAGCACTAATTTTAGGATATTTTCATCTAACAAAATTACCGATTTGGGAGAAATTAAGGATTGTTTTCTTTTGGATTCTAATAACCAAGCGGCTGTCATGGAGCAAAATCCTAAGTCAGCTAATAAAGATGCTTTAACTATTTCATGGCTTTCAATTCCTGTGAAGTAGTCGGTTTGTCCGCCCAAGAAAAAGTTTGCTCCGTTGGTCAGAAACAATAATCGAATTGTGAAAGCGAAAAGATGAAAAATCAAGTAAGTTGTGGCGGGATGATAAATGGAGAGTTTTCCGTATCGAAACAATAACCACGAGCAAGTCAAAAGCACGAGCATGTCAATGCCAGAAGCAAAACTTAGACTTTCTCTCATTATTAGTGATTAATTTGTAAGTAATTGATTATAAACCTTTAAGACCTTTGAAGCATAAGAATTTTGTTTATTATCCTCTATAAAATTAGCAATATTTTTGGATAAATACTGTCTATAATCTTCATTTTGTAAAGATAAAATTGCTTTAATTATTGAATCAGTATTTTTAACTTGACACACTTTACCAATATCGAACTTTCTCACATCGTCTTTACTACCCACATTTTCAGTAATAATCACGGGTAATTTACAAACTAATGCTTCTGAAACAGCTAATGAATAAGCATCTGACAGACTCGGCAATGCAAAAACATAATAGTTTGGTAAGATTTCAAGGATTTTTAAGTTGGGTAATTTGCCTAAAAATCTTACATTTTTGAGGTTAAAATACGGTTTGAAAATGTCTATTTGATGTTTATCGATTTCACCAATTAAATCCAGTTGAACGTTTGAATTTAAGAGTTTTTTCAGGGCTTCTAACAGATAAATACAACCTTTTTCTATGGAAATATTACCAACAAAAACTAACTTTAAAGGTTCATTAAATGCTCTTTCAGACGATTTGGTAGGATTTTTGTTACAATTGAACAACCCATAACTTGCTGTAAAAATTTTAGTATTCGGATAATATTTCTGATACGTTTCAGCCGTGTATTGAGATGGAACAATCATATTTTCAACGCCTTCCAACGACGCAATATCTCTGTTTCGACTTTTGATGAAATGAGAATTTTCAACTGATAATCCGTATTTATAAAACTCAGGTTCTATAATTTCACGCACACAATCAGGATGAGCGGCATAGACATCCGCAATGAATTTTGTTTGTGGATTTAATCGTTGAAAATCTCTGACTGATTGGTGACAATAGATTGACCAATAATGAATTATGTCAATTGTGCCATCGTACTTTTTAAGAGTTTGGTTAAAAAAATATTCTGCAATATGATTTTCTTTTTCGTAATAATCGAATTTTAAGCCTTTTTGTAATTCGTATAACATTCTGTGAAAAACGGTAAAAGCATAAGATATTTCAACTTCTTGATTTACACTTTTTACGGAAGGCTTCCATTTATTTAGCCGTGAATCCTTTTTGAAAGCACTGAATGTATGAAATTTTATGTCAATTTCTGGGTTATTCCGTAGTGCTTTATACAGAAAAGTAGAGTGGTCGGGTCGGGCTAAAAGAAGTGTTTTCATCTAAGATAATTAGTGGTATTCTTTAACCAATTAAGGTTTTTATAAAAATCATTTCGAGAAGTATAAAGCAAGTCTTTGTAGGATATACCTTTCATATCAGTTAAAAAAATCATTATACTAAATTGGATGAAATATGATAAAGAAATAGCAACTGCCACACCCATTAAACCATATAATTTAATAATTATAATGCTGAATATCAGCAAGATAATCATTCCAATCACTTCAATAAAACTCATAATTTCTGGAAATCCTAAGCCCAGGACTCCTCCGCCCAGAACGGTCTTTGCATTGATAAAGAAACTTCCTAACACAAGAATCTGACAAATTATGATTGATTCTGCATAAGCATTTCCAAACACAAATGGAATTATAATTGGTAAAATTAAAGCAAAAACTGTATGGAAAATTACACTAAAAATCCAGTATTTTTTGAAGAAATTGAGTATTTCTGTAACCTTCTCTTGAAATGAATTTTTGCCCGTAATTGAAGGCAACATAATGGTCACAACGGCATCTGCAAAAATACTTGTAAACCTTGCTACGCTAATGGCAATAGTATAAATTCCTAAATCACGACTACTCAAAAATCCTCCAATTAAAAACTGGTCAATCCTTAAATTAGCTAATTGAGCAACATCCCCAATCCAAACCTTTACGCTATACTTAAGCATTTGAGGAATAAAACTATACTCAATCTTGAAATTAAGTCGATATAAAAATAATTTATAAAGAGAAAATAAGGCAATAATTAAATAAAATGATTGAATGATTAATTGTACATAAACAAGATTTTCGATAGATAGACTTCGCTGAATTTTTAGGAAAATAATGCCAACACAATAACCGAGAGGAACAATACATTTCAACAGATTTGTAACTTTGAAATGAGAAGCACCTTGCAAAATATAGGTAGCATACATCCCGAATATGCCCAGCGGAATAGTAAAAAGGTATAAATGCCCCAAATTAATAATCTTTAAATCATATTTTTGTAGATATAAATTAATAATGAAATAACCCATCAAAATGCCTATGATTGACTGAATAAAACCCATCAAAATTAGTGCATTCCAAATTGTATTTTTATTAGAATGAGGTTTTGCCGTAAAATAGAGGGTGGCAGATGATAAACCAAAATTAACGAAGTATTGAAGAATGGCTGGAATGAGAATAATTGCGGCAAAAACTCCCCGCTGACTCGGACCCAACCAACGAGCCAAAATAATAGAGCCAACCAATCCGAGTATAGTTATTAGAAGGTTGGCTCCAAGATTTTGTATAATATTTTTAAATTTCATTAAGAATCTATTTTACCCAAATATTCCTAATGACTTATAATTCTTTGCTAAAACAAGCAACATACTCAAAATTAATCCTAAAAATGCAAAGCCTAAAACCATCACCGAACGCTTTGGTTCGCTTTTGTTCACGGGTATTTGAGCAGGTTCAAGCACTTTGAAAATGGGTGTTTCACGGTGAACTTTGATTTTTGCTTCTTCTAACTGCTTGGCAAGTTCTGAATACAAGTTATAGGACAAATCAACTTCATATTGCAACTTCTTACCTTCATCTTTGGCAATATTCAAGAACAATCCTTTGTTACGGTCTTGATAACTTGAATATGAATATAGGGCATTGTCATATCTTCTCTTAGCTTCACCAATTCGAGCTTCTAAAAATTTAATGTCTTTCATGGTCTTTTCAGTACGATAGGTTACCACATATTTGGTTAAATAATCTTGTGCATAACGAACGATGGTTGCAGCAATAACAGGGTCTTGCATTTTTACGGCAATGCTGATGACACCCGTTTTTTTATCTAACGTTGTTCCAATACGCTTCTGAAATTCTTTTACAAGATCGTCCTGTTTTTTATCAAGTCTTATGGTTTCAAGAGGAATCGTTGTCGGATTAATCACGAAAGCATCTTTGTTTTTCTCATCTGATTTACCAAAAAGCCGGGTTACCAAAGCTTGGTTTGCATTTTCTTCCATAAACTTCGACATCACCATTGTTCGTTTATACTTGGATGCATAAACTTTCATATTCA
This sequence comes from Arcicella sp., assembly GCA_043765945.1. Taxonomy (GTDB): domain Bacteria; phylum Bacteroidota; class Bacteroidia; order Cytophagales; family Spirosomataceae; genus Arcicella. The sequence goes on along the minus strand of JAYUIP010000806.1, from coordinate 3,530 downwards.
TTACGTCCATCAGAAAAGGCGTACTTTGAAGAATGTTTGGGTATAAATCTGGACGAACCGCATCTGTACCACCCATACCGCCCAAATCCACACCTGCTAAACCCGCTAACGATTTGAATTTGCTCAAACCGCCCGCTGCATCTTTAGATTCTAATTCGGGCAAAATTTGAACCTGAGAAGAATATTCGTTGGGTATATTGATGGCAATAAAAATTCCTAAAGCCGCTGAAATAATTGTAGTAATTAGAATAGCCCATTTATTTTTTGAAATAACTTTGAATATTTTACCAATATCAATGGTCATTTCTGAATCTGTATTTTCTTGTATTTTGTTCGTTTCCAATGGATTTAGTGAATGTTTTATGGTTGTTTTAAGGCATTAACAATACTGATAATCACCAAAGAAAGGGATGAAAGACCGCCAAGAATAGCAATCCTCTCTCCCGTAGATAATTTACCTGAAAGATCATCCCTTTCCGCTGGAACGATAATTTCGGAACCTTGTTCTACTTTTGGATAAGAGGTGAAGAACAAAAATGACTTCGTTTTATCTGAAAATCCATTGGCATATTTCACATAAACGCTTCTTTTCAAGGCTTTTTCTGTAAATCCTCCTGCCTGAGAAATGTAATCTTTCACGCTTTGGTTTGGACGATATGCTACCGATATTGGATTCAATAATTCACCTGAAAGTTTGACTGTTTGCAATTCACGAGGAACGAATAAACGGTCGCCATCAAGCAAAAGAATATTCTCAGTAACGGCAGGAACTTGCAAAATGATAGATAAATCAATCGCTATTTTTGTTGAATCCCTACTGAATGTTGCTCCTTTCGGAAATGCTCCATCTTTTAATCCTCCCGCCAGATTAATTAAATCTGTAATCTTTTGCAATTTATCTTTAATGGTATAGGAACCTGGATATTTTACTTCTCCTTCTATATATACAGATTTTTGTTCTTCATATCTTGGTGATTTTCTAACATAAATTTTATCAAAAGGTCTCAAAAATACCTTGGCATCTTCTGTTATAATTTTCAGGTCTTTATCAATTTCAAATGCTTCAATCATTACGTTTTGGTCAATTCCTAAATTTGCTGTATCTTCTTTTATTCTTCTCGATAGTTCAATTTTTGAATTACTTGCCGCATCTGTGAATCCATTGGCTAAAACAATAACATCAGCAATAGTTAACCCTTCAACATAATCAAATTTCCCAATTTTGTTGACTTCTCCATCAATGGTTATAATTCGTTTTTCTCGTAATGATTTAATGTTTCTAATTATGATTACATCTTCTCTTTTTAAAGGAATATCAGCAATTTCTCCTCGCATTAACTTTCCCAAATCGAAGGCAATTACCACAACATCATTATCTTCTTTTTGACGGCTAATGGTAGCACGATTCATAAAAGCATCTTCTTTTAATCCTTCAGCTTTCTTGATAAGTTCTTTAACCGTTCCAACGCCCGACTCAATCGCAAAATCTCCATCTCTAAAAACGGAACCCTTGATAGTTACTCTATTTTCAAATCGTTCCAAAATTTTGCCAACTGTATATTTATCACCTCTTTGGGGTGTGAAAGTTCCTACTTCATCTTGTGAAATATTAATCAGTTTCAATTCTCTGGCGGTATTTCTTTTTAAGCCAATTGTGTAGGTGTAGGCTCTGTCAGTGAATCCGCCCGCAAAACGCAAAACGTCTTTTAATGTTTCAGTTTTTTCTACCTCAAAAATCATCGGACGTTTCACTTCACCCGAAATTTCTACACGAGTTTCATATTCGGCAATTCTGATAACATCTTGGTCTTGCAATCTTGCATTGTCTTTTTGGTCAGCACGTAATAAAAAATCGTATAAATCTAAAATTTTGACAACTCTGTTATCTCTAATAACCCTAATATTACGAAAAGAGCCATTTTCAGAAGGACCTCCTGCGGCATAAAGTGCATTGAAAATTGTTGATAAAGAAGAGACTGTATAAGTGCCAGGCTTGGTTACTTCACCTGTGATGGTTACTTTTATGCTTCTAATATTTCCCAAAGTAATTTGTGCTGATACTCCACTACCTGGCATATTAATTCCTTGGTATAATTGACGCAAACGTCCAACAATTCTTTCAGACGCCGCCTCAATTGACAGTCCGTTTACGTAAATAGGGCTAAGATTTAAGATTCTAACAGTTCCTTCGGTGCTAACTTTTACTTTATAGTTATCCAGTGCATTTCCAAATATATCAATGTTCAGTTCATCATCGGGACCTAATTGATAGTTTTTTGGCGTTGCAATTCGTAAATCTGGTTCAAATGATAATCCGCCCGTTGCAAACATTGACATTCCGAAAACTTTAGGTTTCAGAACTTCGGAAACAACAGAATCTTTTGATATTTCACTATCATCCTCAGAGTTGGTAGCTGTATTATTTTTTGTTTTATTACTTCCTATCTTACTACCCGCCTGAATTGGCGTTGTTCTCCGAGAACCATTTTCACTCTCATTATCATTCTTCTTAGCATCGTTACTCATAACTTTATTGAGTCTGTCACGCATTTTGGCAACATCAGCGGGAGAATATCCTTGCATTAATGCCGCTTTTTCAATTTGCGATTCATTCATACCACTTGCTTGAGCTTTTTGCAAAAACTCTTTGATTTGATCGTCCGTCAAATCATCAATTTTAGGTTTTTGAGCGAATGTACTCAATGAAATTAACGACAAAAATATGAGTAAGGTCAGTCGTGAAAATGATAGGAAATATCTGGTAGGAATACTTTTTAGGAAACGGGTCATTATAAGTATTAATTTTCTAAATGATTTTGTGAATAATTTTATGCAAAAGTAGGGATAAATCTTGGTTTTGTTATATCTAATCTATCAAACGGTTAGAGCCTTTGCATCAACTTCACTACCATTTTATCCTTCCAAGCCTTAAAAGTTCCTGCTTGGATTTGTTCTCTCGCTTGTCCAACTAACCATAAATAAAATGCCAAATTGTGAACACTACAAATCATAGCACCCAGCATTTCATCGGCTTTTAGAAGATGCCTAACGTAGGCTTTTGTGTAAAAATTACTGGCGTAACAAGCTAAATCTGAGTCAATTACCGAAAAATCATCTTTCCATTTTTCGTTTTTCATATTAATTGTTCCTTCGGTGGTGAATAACATTCCGTTGCGAGCATTACGAGTAGGCATCACACAGTCGAACATATCAATTCCCAGAGCAATTCCTTCCAAAATATTGGCGGGAGTGCCAACGCCCATTAAATAACGGGGTTTATCTTTCGGTAAAATATCCGTAACCATATCCGTCATTTCATACATCATCTCGGCGGGTTCTCCCACCGAAAGCCCGCCAATAGCATTTCCTTCCCGTTCAAAACTTGCAATCACTTCGGCAGATTGCACTCTTAAATCCTTATAAACACTGCCTTGAACAATGGGAAACAACGTTTGACTATAACCGTATTTAGGTTCAGTTTTATCAAAATGTTCACAACACCTTTTTAACCAACGGTGCGTCATATCCAT
>JAYUIP010000805.1:0-4414 GCA_043765945.1 Arcicella sp. | reverse complement strand
GTAAAATTCTAAACTCAACTCGGTAAGTGTCAGGGCTTTGTCCACGATATTGATTATTAACGCCAATCAACAACGAAACCATATCATATTGCTCCGTCAGCTTTTTTGCTTCGATGGCTTGGGTTAATTCTGAGGTCGTCCAACCTGTGCGGGCGATGATATCGTGTTTGGTAAAATTGAAATTTGTTTTCAGTAAATCAATCAATTGCATACTCCAACGGTCTTTTTCGTCCACACTTTCACCGATGGTATAAGAGTCTCCGAGAGCTAAAAAACTACGTTTAGGATTATTTTCGTTCATGTTTGGAAGATTAGAGGGAGTAATATTTTTTTGCGTTTCCGTTGAAGTGCAAGATAGCATCGTTAAAAACAAAATCAATAATTTTAGATACTTTTCCATTTTGTAGGTCGTTTGAGATTTTAAAATTTAAGACAATTAACCAAGAGAAAACTTTTATTCGATTCTCAGAGGGTTTGTTTTATAGAAATATGTACGTAAAGTATTGATTTTTAGATTATTATAAATAAAAAAATGAGACGATATTTCTAAGGTCTCAATTCATTTTTAATTATTATTTGAAATTATTTGACAATCAATTCAATATATTTTTTGACTTCTCTTAAAATCTTGAAAATCGTGTAAATATCGTCCTGTGTTGCCACATAAGTATCACTAACTGTGTATTCATTACCTTCAAGAATAATAAAATACCAACTTCTTCCAATTACATACGAACCATAGATTACTTGACCATCTCCATTAATTTTTTGGGCAACAATCATTTCTGACAACAACTGCCCAACTGGATCGGCTGAATCTTTTTTGAGTTCCTGCTTATACTCGTGAATACAAAAGAATGGTTTCTTGGGCTTTTGAAAACCAGAAGCAACCACCATATCAACCGTTCCTGAAACTTTTATGTTATCAATGGATGCTGCCATAGAACGGTTGTAGAATAATTTATAGTTTTCCCCATCAAGGTTTACAAGTTCTAAAAAAGGTCCGATAAACTTAATTTTCAATTCCTCTTCATTCCAATAATTGGCGTTTTTAATTAACTTATCTTTCAGTATTTCTATTTGTATTCTCTCTTCCTCTGAAATATCATTTTGAGCCGATAGCCAATTGTTTAATTTCTCGGTTGATTCTGATTTAACAAGATTGAATTGCTCGTGCAAATCTTGTGTTTCCCAATACTTAAAGCTCTTTGCTGTCATTTTTTTATTTTTCTCAAATTTAACACTTTTTGAACTGTTCTCAAATTTTCAACTTACCTCATCCACCCCAACTTACTCACAATCCGTCCAATTCTTTTCCCTTGTTCCAAACCCACATCGCAAGCCTGACGAAAATGGATGCCTCCATAAATTCGAGACATCGAAGCCTCTTGGGCAGCTTCTTCAAAACTTTTGAATTGTCGAGGGACTAATTTATCCCTTAAATAGTCCGTTTGGTCGGTAAAAGCGTATTCATTTCCAAAAATAGAACTTAAAATTTCTGCCGACGCTCCCCATTGTGTTGAGTGTCCTGAAGTATATTCTGGAAAAGCTGGGGTTAAAAATGAAGGTTTAAAACGTTTATCAATCACTTCTTGAATATAAGTGATTGGACGAATGCAATTGGTTGAATATTTTGTTTCCCAACAACAAATAAAGGCATCATTGAGTGCAATGCCCGTTTTTGCGTAGGCATAAGCAAATTTATCCAAGGAAGATTTTTCTTTTTCAAGGGCATTTACCAAAATATGAATCGTATGTCCTGCGGGCGTATAAGTCACACTTGCATCGTCTTTCCAGTATTCAGCAATAAGGTGTTTCTCGAAATTCAAATCACGAGAGATTTCATAAACTTCCATCGCTTGTTTATAGAAATTAGAATTTGGATCTTTCGAGAATGGAATTGGTTCTGCGGGCTTCGTTTGGGCATAAATTCCCTTGATAAAAGTCCTGTTTTTTCCCCAAGTAGGTTGAATTGAGATTCTTGCTTTCGTTTTTGTATCATCCCAAGAAGAACCTGGTGGACATTCATAATGCGTATAATCACGAGCAACGGTTTCCTCCATACTTGCCCGATGTCCTCCATCGGTTTTGGAATATTGATAAACATAATTTGCCATCAAACGCCCAAATTTTACAGATTCTTCCAGTAATTTAGCGTCTTTGTATTGTTTTATGAACTGAATTTTATTCTTATTATGAAGTGTATCTAATGAACTTCTTATGTAATTATAATCTGCTAATGTGTTGTATAGATATGAAAATAAACTATCTGAAACGCTATACATCGCTTCATCCGCCACAACGTCCCACAAAAGTGGTTTCGTTGAGGTTGGTAATTTATCAAATCCATTTAGTTGTTTATTCATAGATTGATAAGTTGATGAACCTAAATTAACGGATTCATACAATGTAAGTCCAACATATCCGTGCATTCGGGCGGCACTCGTTGGCGAAATCCCCGATTTCATAATTAAAATATTAATTAAACGGACATATCTTTTTGGAATATTGGCATTGTATTCAGCGGTATTCTTGACCTTCTGTTTCTGTGCATTTATGTTACCAGAATTCAGAAAAAGAATAAACAATAATAAGTAATAAATAGGGAATGAGAAAAATTTCATGATGTGGATTATCGGGTTAATATTACTCAAGATTCTTGGTGATTATTTTTTAAAATTACGATTTTAAAATTCTTATCATTAAATAAATTAATTATTGATTATAAAAAATGTATAAAATATTCATTTTCTTTCTTTTAAAAATAACATAATTTATGGTTTAAAACCTTGGTTTTTAGTCAGTTAAATTAGTGCAAAAATGATTCCAAAAAAAATGTTAAAAAAATAAAAATGCCTTTAATTGTAAAATTTGGCATGATTTTGGCTCTGTTATTCATGTAATTCCCATGTCAACGCAGACTAAGAATTAGATTAAAAAATTAATTGTGAAATATTTTGTTTATTAAAAATAATCTATTTCATTTGTGGAATCAACTCGGATTACGCTTCATCATTTATCCATTTTTCGCCCAAGAGATAAAGTTAACGTAGAGCCAATTCCCTAATTTAAAAGCCAAGTAGTAAAAACTTAAAATTTCGCCAATTTGCAGTATTTCCGCCAAATGAAGTACTAAGGTAGGTTTTACCATTCAATTCACCGCCCTTGTGAATTAAATGGAATTCGTGTTTTTCATGCTTTTTTTCGAAAAACAAGAGAGAATTACTATTCTGGACACATCATGAAGTTTCCTTGCTTCAACAATTCAATCTTATACTCAATGATTTAGAACATTTTGAATGGTCACCGCCTTGTTCGACTATTCCGTTTTAAATTCCTTACAACACAATTTAAACATTTGCATCCGCTATCCTGAGCGTCAGGGTATTTCGTGTCTGCTTTGAAAATTTTTTAATTTTCTCTGCTCATGTTATTCCTATGCCCTCACGGTACGTCATACCCATGTTTATCTTTTTTGAAATGAATTTAGTTTAATCACTCCACGTGATTATTTAAAGATAATTTACTAACAATCCGCCCAATAAAAATCAATAAAGTTTCTAATATGAAAAACTTTACTGCTGCTTTACTTTCATTTTATGAGAGTATAGTTTCCAATTCAACACAGCCAAAGGCTGTAAAAAATTCGGAAGTGGAGAGCATCCACAACAACCGTACCAATCTTTTTAAAAACATTTCCACAAGAAATTTTTTGTGGGGATTTTATGGTGTTTTATCGAACTTATTTAAGTCTCTCGGAGGGCGAATTATGTCCGTCCGAAAAGGTTTTGATAATTCCGAAAAATATCACGACTATTTAAACTTGATTGCGGGCAGCAGGGTTTACCCTAACATTGGTAAGGTTTCTATCACAAGTAGAAGCCTTATCGGCGTTTTCGTTGCTTTATTGACGTTAAACTCTAATATTACGAATGCTCAATGTACTGGTACATCCGTGGCAGGAACGGTGTTCAGAGATTTTAACTTGAATGGGGTTAAAGACAATGCAAACGAAATTGGTTTGGCGGGTGTAACCGTGAAGGCGTTCAATGCGAGCAATGCTCAAGTTGGAACTACCACAACAATTGCAAACGGGACTTACTCAATGACGGGTTTATCTGGAAATGTGAGAGTTGAGTTCTCGGGACTACCAACAGATTATGTTTCAGGTCCTGATGGTTCAACGAGTGGAACGAGTGTACAGTTTCCATCAGGGGGATGTAATGCCGTTAATTATGGCGTTAATCATCCAGACGACTTTTGTGCAAAATCGGGAGTTCAGCCAAAGGTTGCGGTGCCATGTTACATGAATGGTGCTTACACCAGTCCTGATGCTATCGGTGAAGATGCTTTGGTTTCTTTTGCTTATAATAAAACGGGTAACAACGCTACTGCAGGAAATGAACCTTTCAAA
>JAYUIP010000804.1:0-1475 GCA_043765945.1 Arcicella sp. | reverse complement strand
TACGACCCATTGAAAGTGACATTCCATTGAAAATTGCTGTTTTTCACGGGCGAAAACCCAAGTAACATTTCAAGCCCATTCGTTTGACTTTTTCCAGTGTTAATCAAGGCAGAATTAAAACCCGAAGCATCAGAAATTTGAGCCGCCACGATTTGGTCGGAAGTTATTTTACGATAAGCCGCTAAATCAATTGAAAGTCGGTTTTGAAATAATTTTAACTCCAAGCCAATTTCAGCTTCATTAGTTCGCATGGGTTTCAAATTTGGATTTGGCACAATCACACCCGCAGAACCACCAACGGGTTGAAGATTTCCTGCTGGATTGGCAAATAAGTTGGCGTTAATTCCATAAAATAAAATGTTTGAATAGGGTGGCACGTCTGTATCACTACCAACCTCTGCATACGCAACTCTCAGCTTTCCAAAACTTAACCAATTAGGAACACTTGAAAACGATTGGGAGAAAACATAACTACCTGATATTGAGGGATATAAAATACTTCTGTTCTCTTTTGAAAGCGTTGAAAACCAATCATTTCGGGCAGTTACATTGACAAAAAGGAAGTTTTTGTAAGAAAATTCTGCGGCTCCATACAATGAATTTACGGCTCGTTCAGACAAACCATAAATGGGGTCTTTTACCCGTCCATTCATTACCGTGTATAAATCCCGAACCACAAAATCGGTTACTTGGGTTGAATTTACATCGGCACGGCGATACATTTGATTACCTCCAACGTTTAAATCAAAACCAAAATCACCAAAAGATTTATTGGCAGTAACCAAAATATCAGCATTTGTTTCTCTTAATCTACGTGATTCTTGGGTATAAACACCATTCACAAAACCAGCGGGTGCAGGAATCAAAGAGGCGTGTCCCGTTGGAAAATTGTTATAATCTTGGTCACGTGACGAGTAATCTTGTCCAACTCTACCTTGAACCGAAAGCCAATCCAATAATTTGTATTTTACCGAGATATTTCCAAAAATTCTATCCCTCGTAATGTTCTGAAACTGTTGCGAAAGCGTGAAATATGGATTAGTTCTATTTCTAAATCTTGAATAAACATATTCATTACCATTAGCATCAAATTTCTTGGCTTCCAACAAATCAAAAGGCATTGAATTTGCCATGTTATAAACGGAGGTTGGTATGGAATTGTCCTGATTGGCAATATTTGGAGGGTTTAAATTATTTTCATTTGAATAATTTACGTTACCCGCAAAACTCAATTTTGACGAAATATCATACGCAAAACCCAAATTTATAGTCTTGCGGTTGAAGGAATTATTAGGCACAATTCCTTTATTATCCATGTTGGAAAACGATAAAGTAAGTCCTCCTTTATCGGTGGTTGAGGAGATAGAAACAGTATTCGTAAAATTAGTACCCGTTCTGAAAAACTTACTAATTCTGTTGTAAACGGGTTCATAAGGAACGGTTACACCATCAAAAAGAACCTGCGTCATACCTGG
>JAYUIP010000803.1:0-4424 GCA_043765945.1 Arcicella sp. | reverse complement strand
GTTACTTCTTCAAATTGGTTGATGTAAACAAGTGTTGTTCAATTGAGTCAGACACAGCAACGGTTAATTACTTGGTTGCACCAAATGCACCAATAGCGAACAGCGTGAGAATTGACAGAGGAACAACAGTTGATTTGAATAAATTAGTAGTAAGTAATTTGCCAACAGGAGCAACCTTAGTATTCAAAACTGGTGCAAATACGACTTCGACAACCGTATCAAATCCAAGTGCAGTAGGAGCGGGTACATACTATGCTTGTTACAGAAACGCACAAGGTTGTTTCTCATTAGCAACGAAAATTACGGTTGAAAATAAAGATGGAGTACCAACATCAACGGATTCTGATATTCAGATAACGGTTACGACTGAAAATAACATTGCCCTTGATAGCACAGTGAAAGTAACAATCACGGTGAGAAATAACGGACCAGCAACGGGTAAAAATGTAATCGTTTCATCATCAATTCCAGGTGGATTGGCTTATGTAAACTCAACGGGTGGTTTAGTGAAAACGGGTAATTTGTTGAACGGAACATTAGATAGCTTGATTAGTGGTGGTATAAAGGTTTACACGTGGGTAGGAAAGATGAATGGAGCAACAACCTCAGTAACAGTTGGAGCAACAGCAACCTCAACGACGCCTGATCCAAACCAGAATAACAACAACGGAAGTAATCCAAATGGAAACGTAGTGGTTTCAGTACCACCAGCAAATTCATCGGATATTGTGGTAACTATCACAACTGACAAAGTGAATTATGCAATAGGTGACACAGTAACGACAACCATAAAGATTACCAACTTAGGACCAGCAACGGCTAAGAACGTGACCGTTTCAAGTACAGTACCAGATTTACTAAGATACGTTTCTCAAACGGGTGGATTAGTAGTTAGTGGAAAAGTATTGACAGGTAAAGTAGATAGTTTGGTAAGAAACGGAATAGTAACTTATGTTTACAAATCAGTTCTTACAGGCACAGGTCCAGTAGTAATAACAGGTACGGGTACATCGAACAATCCAGATCCAAATCCAAACAACAATAATGGAACGGGCAATAATGGTTCTGTAACGATTAATCCAGTGGTTGTTCAAGGTGCAGACGTAGTAATTACAGTGACAACTGATAAAACTACTTATGCTATCGGTGACATCGTAACAACCACAATCACAGTGAGAAACCTTGGACCACAGACGGCAAAGGGAATTAATGTAAGTTCAACACTTCCATCAATTTTAGAATACATTGCACAGACGGGTGGTTTGGTGAAAACTGGAAATGTGTTCACTGGAACGTTAGATAGCTTGGTGAAAGATGGAGTGAAAGTTTATACCTACACAGCGAAAGTCACTGGCAACGGAACGGCAACGATTACTGCAACAAGTACATCAACGACAACTGATCCTAATCCAAGTAACAACAACGGAACTGGAACGAGCGGAAGTGTAACAATAACAGGAGGTACAATTACACCACCAGCAGGTTCAGGTGCAGACGTAGTTATCACAATCACGACTGATAAGACAACTTATGCAGTAGGTGACGTTGTTACGACAACGATTAAGGTAACGAACTTAGGTCCAGATGTAGCAAAAGGAATTAATATATTCTCGGTAATTCCAGGAACAATAACGTACACTGGTCAAACAGGTGGTTTAGTGAAAACTGGAAATCTATTGACGGCAACGATTGCAAGTTTAGATAAAGATGGCACGGTAACTTATACTTATACCGCTACCATGAATACTAAATCTGAGACCGTGGTTGCCGCAGGTGGAACTTCAACAACAAAGGATCCAAATCCGAACAATAATAACGGAACGGGTGCAACTGGAACAACAACGATTAATAAAGGCGATATTGATCCAACGGTTGCCGATGTAGCAGTGGTAATTACAGCAGATAAGAGAAAAGCGAAAGTAGGAGAAGACGTTAATTTTATCTTGACATTAACCAACAACGGACCTGCAACTGCCACAGAGGTAGTATTAGTAAATCCAATTCCAGCGGGAATGACATTCGTGTCGAGTTCAACGGGTCAGGTATTGACAAGCGGTGCAATCTCGGTAAGCCTTGCATCATTGGAGAAAGGACAAGTTAGAACGTACGCTTACGTAGCGAAAATGAATGTGAAAACCGATGTAACGAACACCGTTTCAGTAGGTTCATTCAAAGATAACGTAGGACCAAATAACTTCTCATTCGTAACTATCAATGGTGATACGACAACAGTTACACCACCAGTGAGAGACGAAGCTGAATTGGCTCTTTTATTAACGGCAGATAAGCAATTGATTGCAAAGGATGATGTAATAATATTCACTATTAAAGTAACGAACAATGGTCCAAAAGTGGCTACGAACGTTGTGGTAGATAATATTTTACCTAAATACTTAACATTCCAAACGGGTGACCCATCAAGAACGGGAGATACTTTGAGAGTGGCAACGGCTTCAATTCCAGTGGGTGGCATGGTAACTTATACTTACACAGCGAAAGTCAATAAGGATACAATTATCAGAAACACGGCGAGAATTACGAAGACATCACCAGTTGATCCAATCTTAGCAAACAATGTTTCAACGGTGGTATTAGTACCAGCCTCAGACACAACGTATGCAGATTTAGCAGTGTTAATTGCAGCAGATAAAGCAACTTACAAAGTGGGTGATAACGTGACTTACACCTTTACTTTAACTAATAACGGAGCAGGGAGAGCGAAGAATGTTCAATTATGTAATCCAATTCCAAGTGGATTGACTTACGTATCTGGAACGGGAGTTATCAAAGCAGGTGATAGTGTAACCGTTAAGGTTGATACCATCAGCAAAGGTAGAACTCAAACATTCACATACATAACGAAAGCAACAACGGCTGGCTCAATTGCAAATACAGTGAGAATCTGTAATTCAAGTAAAGCTGATTTGATTACACCAAACAATGTGAGTACATCAACCATCAGAGTTGATACTTTGGGTGGAATACCACCACAGCCAACAGTTTGCAATATCAATTTGGCAATGGCAATTCTTGATACAGCGAAAGTTTCAACGGGAGTTTATGACGTAACGTATCGTTTGATTGCAAAGAACATTTGTAAGGATACTTTGAAAAATGTAACCTTATACAATGACTTAGCGAAAACATTCAGAACGCCAGTTACTTGTGAAATTAGAACAAAACCAACGGTTGATGCCAATACGAATTTAGTTGGAAATGACTTATTCAGTAAGACAGATTCGAGCATGGTGAAAACGGGAGGATTTATGTTGCCAAATGCAATTGATACCATTAGATACGTGGTTAGAGTAACCTTAAACGGAAACAAAGGACCATTCGTAAGTAATTCAACGATTGCAGGAAGAACAACGGGTAATGAGAATTTGACGGCGAAAGCAAGAGAGGTATTACGCTTCGATTTACCAAACACAAGATTTGGTTTAGCGAAAGAGGTAGTAACCACTGGCTTGAAAAACGACTCGACAACGTATTGGACAGTTCCATACAGAATTAGGGTTGTTAACTTGGGTGCAAATGCCATTGCTAAGTTGAGTGTGAAAGATAGTTTAGACTTAGTATTTACGTCAAAAGGTGCGGTGATTATTGGAACACCAACCGTTATTGCAACGCCAGGATTGACAGTGAATAAGAAATATACTGGTAAAGGTGCATTTACTGAATTGTTAGTTCCAGATTCATCATCTATTGATAAAGGACAAACAGGAACAATTGATTTGACCGTAAGAGTTAACGTTGCCAATGCTCCTGATGTAGAGAAAATCTTTAACAACGTGGCTATCGGAATTGGAAAAGGAACAGATTCATTGTCATACAGAGATGTATCAACGAATGGTAATAATCCAGATACAAACGGAGACAAAGACCCAACGAATGATAATGTAGCAACACCAGTACAGTTGAAAGCGACAGGACCACTTCCACAATTGCAAGTATCAATTGGTATTGCCTTGGCAGCGGTGAGAGACACAATCCCATTGGCTGATAGCACTTGCAACGTGACTTTAATCATGACTGCGAAAAACTTCGGAAAAGATGCTTTGAGAAATGTACGTTTATGTACTAACATTGAAAATACTATCGGTAAGCAATCGGAGGCATGGAAGTTAGTAGGATCGCCGAGAGTAGTCAGAGGAAATGCAAAAATCAGTACAACCTTCAACGGTATTGCTGATTCGACCATAACGAAATCTGATAGTACATTCTTAGCGGTAGGAGATAGTATTGTGATTGCTTATATGGTTAATATCAAAAGACCATTGAAAGACACGATATTCACCCAAGCCATTGCAAAAGCTCGAAGTGCAGTTGATACTTTGAAATTGACTTCTGATATTTCAATGAACGGATTGAGACCAGATATCAACGGAGATGGTAGTCCAGATGAAGCAGCACCAACGCCAATT
>JAYUIP010000802.1:0-12606 GCA_043765945.1 Arcicella sp. | reverse complement strand
GAACCTGGTTAAACTTATTCCTTTCGTCGTAAATAGTTTCATTTTCAATCTGGTAGGCTAAAATTTATTTACTATGGCGTTGCTATGCCTCATAAATTTTAGCCCACCAGATTAAAAATGAATTCAATTTCTGTTCAAAACGAAAAGTTTAACCAGATTCAGTGAAAAATGAATTATCCTTGACGTTGCTGAATCACTGCCGTAGTTAGCCGACAAACGCAAACCAAATCCTCCGCTTCATTCGTAATTTTTATATCCCAAACGTGCATTGAACGCCCAACTTTCAAGGCAGTGCATTTGGCGTAAATATAACCCTCACGGGCTGATTTCAAATGATTTGCATTAATTTCAACGCCAACAGCAGCTTGTTTTTCTGGATTTTCTAAGGATAACCATGAGGCGGTACTGCCCACAGATTCTGCCAAAACTACTGATGCACCACCGTGCAGAAGTCCCATCGGTTGCTTTGTGCGATTGTCCACGGGCATCCTTGCACAGATGTATTCGGGCGTAATTTCGGTGAATTCTATGCCAAGGTGTTCAACCATATTGCCCTTTCCAGACTGGTTCACTTGTTCGAGAGAGATGTTTGTATTAATCATGGTTTACCGTAAAATAAAAAAGTATGATTGTTTATTTGAAGCACATCATTTTAAGGCTAAAATCTAACCAAAAACCTGTACTTTTGCGATTATTTTGCAAACTAATTGATAATCAATGTCCGACCAACGCTCTCAAATGCCAACCACAAAAACCATATATTTGATTCGTCACGGAGAAACTGATTTCAACCGTCAGGGCGTGGTGCAAGGAAGTGGCGTGGATTCTGACCTTAATGAATTGGGAAAGGCACAGGCTGAGGCGTTCTTTCAATATTATCAACATATTCCGTTCGACAAAGTTTACACATCTGCCTTGAAAAGAACGCATCAATCGGTAAATAAATTCTTGGAAAAGAATCTTCCCTGGGAACAATACACGGGTTTGAACGAGATTAGTTGGGGCGTTCGTGAAGGAAAAATTCCTAATAACAAAGACAGTGAATATTATAAAGTGCTGATTGAACTTTGGATAGCGGGCGAAACTCATACACCATCGGAAGGTGGCGAAAGTCCCGATGATGTGATTATCCGTCAGAAACCCGTCATTGATTTAATCCTGAGTCGCCTTGAAGAACAAACCGTTTTGGTTGCTATGCACGGGCGAGCTATCCGTATCATTCTCACCTTACTTCTTGAACGTCCACTCAACGAAATGGACACTTTCGACCATGCCAATTTGTGTCTGTATAAACTTATTTATAACTATGAAACACAAAAATTTACGGTTGAATTAGCCTGTGATGTTACTCATTTAGAGGGAATTCCTGAATTATTTATGCAGTAAATTCTTTCAAAATCGTCCGTCTATCCACACAACTTTCCGTTTACTTAATTTCTCCTACATTTTTCATTGGATTACGCTAAATTGTTGTTGTGTAAGAAAACGGAATAGCATATTTATGTCAAGAATGAAATTATATTGGATATTACAAATCTTTGGCTGGTCGGCTTGGTTGACCAACGAAACTTTGATATATACCAATAATTATGGCTGGTCGCTTGATTGGTTTGTTGCCGCAGATTTAAACATTGTAATTGTAATTGTTCTTACACACAATTTTAGAAAAATTATTAAAAAATACGGCTGGGTTGAAATTGGCATTGATAAAGTGATTCCACGGATTATTTTGGCAGTTGGATTTATGTCGATTTTCATGGCTTTGGTCAATATTCCGCTTGATGCTTATCTTTTGCGTGACCATGAGAAAGCTAACCTTTGGTCATTTTTCTTTATTTTGCAATACATTTTTAGTTGGGCAAAACCGCTCATGATTTGGACGCTTTTCTATTATGCTTCGCATTATTTTGAAAGAAAATCGGAAGTTGAAGTGGATAAAATTCGTTTGGAATCATCCGTAAAAGAGACGGAATCTAAGGTTTTAAGAGCCCAAATGAATCCGCATTTTATGTTTAATGCCCTCAATAGTATTCGTGCATTAATTTTGGAAGACCCTGACAAAGCCCAAAAAGCGGTGACGCAATTATCCAATATTCTACGGAGTTCATTGTTGGCGGATAGACGTAGGACGGTTTCGCTTTCGGAAGAAATGAGAACGGTGGACGATTACTTAGCCTTAGAAAAAATTCGTTACGAAGAGCGTCTACAGATTCGTAAAAATATTTATCCCGAAACTTTAACTGTGCAAGTGCCGCCGATGTTACTGCAAACTTTGGTTGAAAACGCCATTAAACACGGAGTCTCAAAACCCGTAAAAGGTGGCTTTGTGAGCATTGAGACTAAGATTTCGGGAAGAAAGGTGGTAATAAACATCAGTAATACTGGAACCTTAGAATCAACCGATTCGGGAGGATTTGGTTTAGAAAATACCGCTCACCGATTAGAATTATTGTTCGGACCAGAATCAAAATTCAGAATTTTTCAGGCTTCAAAAGAAGTAGTAACCGCTGAGATTACCATTCCAATTCCTGTTGTTGAGCCAGAGAAAGATAGTCCTTTGGCTAAAATTAAGGAGATTGTTAAAGTGGGTTATTAGATTGGTTGGTAGGAATATTAATTAAGCCGTCAGTTTCGTAACAATTTCTTTGAGAGCCTTAAGCGTAGCAAATACTTCGAAAATATCATCCGTAGTTGCAGAAAAATCTTGACTAATGCTGTATTCTTTGCCAAGAAGTATCATAAAATACCAATCTCGACCATTTACATAACAACCATAAATTGGTTTGGAAAGGTCATCATTTAATGACTGCCCTACCAACATTGCTGCCAAGGCTTGTCCAGCAGGGTCGCCATTGGGGTCGAGTTCTTTCTTATACTCTTGAAATGCGAAATAAGGGGTTTCGGGTTCTCGTCTGCCAGCAGAAACAATACCGTCGGGCTTACCAAAAAGTTGATAGTCACCTACTTGACCTTGTAAATAGCGTTGTGAATAGTGATTAAATTTTTTGGTTGAAAAATTAACCAAGGTAAATATTGGACCAATGAAATGAGAATCTAATTCATATTCATTCCAATCATGGATATTGAAGTTTAGTACGCTACGAAGGTGTAAGAGCGACTCCTCTTCAAAAGCTGATGGCACACTTGGCGTAGCCAACCAACTATCCAAAGCAGGGAGAGTATCTATTTGTTCAATACCGAAGGTTTTTTCCAAAAATTTAAGATTACAATCTTTAAATGATTTTTCCATTTCCATTAGTTTTTACAAAGTTAAACAAAATCAATAATTATTGCCTTTACACTTTTCCATGTTTTTGTTGTAGGGATGAAATTGTTCTCTTGATTGTTTTCGCCAGATATGGATATGCTGGAGATGAGTATAGAATTTTAGCATCATTATTGACCCTAAATCTCAATCGGAACAGGCGTTTGGCTCTTAATTTCATTCACCACAAAACGACTTTGAGCGTTTCCGATGTTGGGAAGTGTTGCTAATTTATGGAGAATAAAATGCCGATATTCGTCCATATCTTTCATCAAAACCTTCAATAAAAAATCTGAACCTCCTGAAATACAATAACATTCCACGACTTCTGGTAGTAACAAAACATCCTTCTCAAACTGTTCCAAATACACCGCAGCGTGTTCTTTCAAGGTTACATCCACCAAAACAACCAAGCTTTTTCCTAATTTTGATTTATTGAGAATGGCAGTATATTTTTCGATAATTCCCTCACGTTCAAGGCGTTTGATACGTTCGTGGATAGGCGTGGTGGTCATGTTCAAGCGTGAAGCAATCTCTTTATTCGTCATCAAAGCATCTTCTTGCAAGAACTTTAAGATATGGAGGTCTATGTTGTCTAAGTTTGTCATTTAATCAAGGGTCATTTCTTTTGTCGTTTTGCAGAGTAAGTTCTATCCATTTTTTGACCAATTGGCATATTCTGACGTATCAAAAATGTTACTGTTTGCAATCTTTCTTGAGGAGTTTTTGACAACCAATACTCTAAATCATAAACATCTTAATTGGTATCTTTTAGGCTGATTTGCTTAGAAACCATTGCCATTTTTCTTTTTGTTTTACTACAAATATACGAAAGAAATGAAGATAATTGCCCCTCAAACCACCACCATAGTCAAAACCCCCAACAACATAATCACCTTGCAAGCATCACTCAAAAAAGTGAAGTCTCGGGGTTTGTCGGCATAAACTAATTTGTAGGTTACGTACCCCACGGGCAACATCATTATCAGAAAAATATAGGCAACTCGATCATTGGGTAATTGCGTTGCCAAGATGAAAAGGGTGGTAATAAAAGAAGCAATCAGCACGTAAACTAACAACTTCGTGCGGGCAATTCCCCAGATGATGGGAAGTGTTCGACAACCGTGTCTTTCATCGCCTTTTACGTCTTCCATGTCTTTGATTATTTCTCGAATTAAGGTAATGAAAAATGAAAATATCGCATAAATCCAGACTTCGCTTTGATGTCCAGGGTAATAAACCGCTAAAACTAAAAGCGAAAAACCCGTTAATATTGCCACCATTAAATTACCCCAAAACGCTAATCTTTTTAACTGATTTGCGTATAACCAGAGACAAAAAACTGCCGATAGATTCACCAAAGCCACTTTTTTGCTTACTAACAATCCTAACAAAATGCCTGATCCATTGAAAACCTGATGAATTGCCAAAGCCCATCGTCGCTTGATGTATCGTCCGATAACAACTCTTTTAGGTTTATTAATCAAATCAATTTTAACATCGTAATAATCGTTGATGATGTAGCCAGAAGCGGCAATTAAAACCGTTGAGAGGGAAATATAAAACAGTTTTTTTTCGGTAATTATTTCCATTAAATAGCTGATAGACAAGGCTTTACCACCGATTAAAAAAAATCTGGTAAAATATTGCGTAAACACAATAATCGCCAAATTCCGCCAACGAATTAATCGGCTAAATCCTTGTAAGGCTTGGAGATATGTGACTTTACGGTTTGGTTTCATGTTAGGTAATTAGGGATTAGGGATTGGGTAATCAGGGATTAGATAAACAAACATTCATCGTCGTATTACCTAATCCCTAATTACCCAATCCCTAATTACCTAAACCCAAAATTATCTCTTTTTATCCCCCCAAAAAAGAAATAATCCTATTCTGTGAGACATTTTTAATTTTTCTTTGTTCTTTACATACAAGGGATTGGGGATTAGGGAATTGGGGATTAGGAAATTTGCCCCGTAATATATCACTCACTCATTCAAAATTGATTTAATGAAAATTGGAATTGTATGTTATCCAACCTATGGCGGTAGTGGCGTAGTGGCTACTGAATTAGGCAAAGCCCTCGCAAAAGTGGGTCATCAAGTGCATTTTATTACGTATTCTCAACCTTCGAGATTGGATTTTTTTAACGAAAATATCAATTACCACGAAGTCAGCATTTCGTCGTACCCACTGTTTCAATATTTACCTTATGAATCAGCTTTGGCAAGTAAGATTGTGGATGTTGTTACGAATGAAAAACTTGATTTACTTCATGTGCATTATGCCATTCCGCACGCCTCGGCAGCTTACTTAGCAAAGCAAATTTTGAAATCAAAAGGCATTCATATCCCTTTCATCACCACTTTGCACGGAACGGATATTACGCTGGTTGGAAAAGACCCCTCTTTTGAACCCGTTGTAACGTTCTCAATCAATGAATCTGACGGGGTGACGGCAGTATCGGAAAGCCTGAAAAATGATACTTATGAAGAGTTTGAAATTGTGAATCATATTGAGGTAATTCCTAACTTTATTGATTTGGAGCGTTTCAAAAAGTTACGAAAAGACCATTTTAAAATTGCCATTTGCCCTAACGGAGAAAAGTTATTAATGCACACATCAAATTTTAGAAAAGTTAAGCGTATTGAAGATATTGTACAAGTTTTTTATCGAGTTAATCAGCAGATTCCCAGTAAGCTACTCTTAGTGGGCGATGGTCCAGAACGAACAAATATTGAAATGCTTTGTCGGGAATTGGGCGTTCAAAATGATGTCAGATTTTTGGGTAAGTTAGATGTTATTGAGGAGGTTTTATCGTTAGCAGACTTATTTTTATTAACCTCCGAAAAAGAGAGTTTCGGTCTTGCCGCTTTGGAAGCAATGGCTTGCGAAGTGCCAATTATTTCATCCGATGCGGGAGGAATTACGGAAGTAAATATTCATGGTGTAACAGGTTATGTTTCCAAAATTGGCGACGTGGAAGATATGGCAAAAAACGCCATTTCACTGTTGGAAAACGACGAAAAATTAGCTCAATTTAAGCATAACGCTCTTGAACAAGCAAAAGAATTTGATATTGAAAAAATCTTACCTTTGTATGAACGTTATTACGAAAAAGTAACTGCCAAGAGTTGGAAATTTCCTAACCAAGATTGTGCGTAAAAATAAAATAAATCATGCCTCTAAACATCCCCCAAACCAATCAAAAAAGAGTCATCATCATCGGAGCGGGCTTCGGTGGTTTGCAACTTGCTCAAAGTCTTTCGGGTAACGAAGATTTTCAAGTAGTTCTGATTGATAAGAACAATTACCATCAATTTCAACCCCTTTTTTATCAAGTAGCCACGGCTGGAATCGAGCCTTCTGCCATATCATTTCCCCTTCGTTTGGCGTTTCATAATCATGAAAATATTCACGTGCGTGTAGCTTGTGTTACTAAAATAATCTCTGAAACTAACGTTGTTGAAACCAATTTAGGGGAGATTTCTTACGACTATTTAGTGATAGCTATTGGGGCTGATACCAATTTTTTTGGTAATCAAAATATTGCTGAAAAATCCTTACCGATGAAGTCAGTAGGGGAGGCTTTGGGACTTCGAAACAGATTATTAGAAAACTTTGAAAAAGCCTTAGTCTCTGATAATGAAGAAGATAGGGCTGGACTTTTGAATATTGTCGTAGTTGGTGGAGGACCCACAGGCGTAGAAATGTCAGGAACTTTATCGGAGATGAAAAAGCACGTTCTTCCAAAAGATTATCCCGAATTAAATTTTGATTTAATGCAAATTTACATCGTTGAATCGGGGGCGGAGTTGTTGGGACCGATGTCAAAGAATGCTCAAACAAAATCAAAAGAGTATCTTGAACAATTAGGGGTAAACGTGATGTTAAACAGTCGTGTAACCGATTTTGATGGTCTGTACGTTTATTTTGCAGATGGCTCAAAAATTAGGACAAATAATTTGGTTTGGGCGGCAGGTGTAAAAGCCAATGCCATTGAAGGAATAAATCCATCCATTATCATGCGGGGCGGACGAATGAAAGTGAATGAATACAGTCAAGTGGATGGTTATCAGAATATTTTTGCGTTAGGCGACGTTGCTTTAATGACCGAAGAAAAATTCCCGAATGGGCATCCGCAAGTGGCTCAACCTGCCATTCAACAAGGGAAACTATTAGCCAAAAACCTGATAAATATCATCAAAGGAAATCAATTAAAGCTATTTATTTATAAAGATTTAGGCTCAATGGCAACCGTCGGCAGAAACTTGGCGGTAGTGGATTTACCCTTCTGGAAATTTCAAGGATTTTTTGCATGGCTCACGTGGATGTTTGTTCATTTAATGGCAATTGTGGGTGTAAAGAATAAATTGTTGATTTTTATCAATTGGCTTTGGAATTATGTCACTTATGACCAGTCTTTAAGGTTGATAATTCGAGCAAAATCTCCGAAGAGTTGAAAATAAAATTTCTAAATCAACAAAACCATCAATTAAAAAATTACGTATCTTTGTGATTATAGTTCAACAAAAATAGGGGTATTCAGCGTTTTTTATTAAATTAATACAATTTTCAGTAAATTAAATTCTCTAAATAAATAAGATAATCCTATCAGTAAGATAATATTATGGAAGCAACACACGAAAAAGTACGACCTAAGAATAGTGGAACAAAACAGTTATTTGATAACCCTATTTTAGAAAAACTTTCACATACCCACATCGCTACGCCCGTAACGATATTTTTTTTAGCGGGTGCTGTCCTTGGCTATTATGCCTTCACGCACACTAACTTAGCCAACTGGGCTATCGGTAGTTTGTTTTTAACGGGTGCAATCATTTTTACTTTCGTAGAATATTGGGTGCATCGCAGTGTTTATCACATTGAACCAACCACAGAAGCACGGGCTAATTTTCAGTACGTTGCCCACGGTGTTCATCATGAATATCCGAAAGATAAAACCCGTTTGGCAATGCCACCAATCATTGCTGCCGTTGCTGCCATCACACTTTTTACGATATTTTTCTTCTTAATGGGTGAATCTGCCTATGCTTTTTTCCCTGGTTTTATTTGGGGTTATGCGGCGTATTTATTGGTGCATTATTCCGTACACGCCTATGCACCACCCAAAAATTTCATGAAACAACTGTGGATAAATCATGCCGTACATCATTATAAAGACGGTAATGCGGTTTTTGGCGTATCGTCTCCTTTGTGGGATTACGTTTTTGGAACGATGGCAACGATGGATAAAGCTAAGGTTAGAGAGAACTTGTAACCCGATGCTTTCGCATCGGATTTAAACATAAAAAACTCTGTAAGAAATTTACTTCTTGCGGAGTTTTTTGTTTTAATAATAACTATTTTTTCTAACTTTGACCATTAAACAAGTTTAGAAAAACGAATAACCATTTTAATGAAAATAGGCATATTTTTTGGCGGTCCTGCCCGTGAACGTGAAATTAGTTTTGCTGGTGGAAAAACCGCCATGGAAAACATTGACAAATCACTTTTTGAACCCGTACCTATCTTCGTGGATGGTTGCGGGAATTTTATTTTATTGAACCTCGAATTGGTTTATGCCCCTTCTATTCGAGATTTTTATCCACCACAATCTTATCAAGGTGACTACCGTATTTACTCCGAATCATTAGGACAACTATCTGATGATGAATTACTTACGATGATTTCAACAGTCGGTAAAAAAATTTCTCCCGATAAATTTTCTGAATATTTTCAGTTTGCCTTCATTGCCATGCACGGTCCTGCCTGTGAAGACGGAAGCATACAAGGGCTTTTGGAATGGTACGGCATTCCGTATTCAGGTCCAAGTTTGATGGGTTCTTCAATTGGCATTGATAAAATTGCTCAAAATGATTTAATCAAACTTGCCGTTGGATTGGATAAAAAAACTGCAACACTAACTCGTGCTTATTTTGAAGCAAGTGATTCAACAAAAGTTTTTGAAGAAATAAAAGAAAGAGTAGGACTTCCATTTGTTGTAAAAGCACCGCATCAAGGTTCATCCATTGGCGTTTCCTTCATAAAAAAAGATTCAGTTGAAGATTTTGAGAAGGCGGTCAAGCAATGCCTTTTTATCAGGGAAGTATCTGAAAGTGAATGGAATAGCGTTGATAAACATGGATTCGTCCAACAAATGGCGAATTTGGATGAAGGCATTGGATTGCCAGTTTCGTTGAATGGAGGAGTGATTTATCATCCAGAGGAATTACTGGAAAAATTAAATGAAAATCTAAATGAAGAGAACAAAGTTATTCAATTAATCTCCATGAATTCAGAAGATGCCGTTTTGATTGAAGGCTTCGTGAAAGGACAAGAGTTCAGTTGTGGAGTTATTCAAACGCCTGATTGTGAGTCGGTTGCCTTGCCGCCAACCGAAATTATTGCCGCCGTTGAAGTCTTTGATTTTAAGGCAAAATATCAATCAAATACCACCCGCAAAAAGATTCCAGTGGATACTTCTTTGGAAAATAATCAAAAGAT
This sequence comes from Arcicella sp., assembly GCA_043765945.1. Taxonomy (GTDB): domain Bacteria; phylum Bacteroidota; class Bacteroidia; order Cytophagales; family Spirosomataceae; genus Arcicella. The sequence goes on along the minus strand of JAYUIP010000802.1, from coordinate 2,834 downwards.
TCAGCACGATGTGAAAGCCACTTTTGATGCCTTAAAATTTGGGGTATGTACTCGTATTGACGGGTTTCTTACACCCGATGGAAGGGTTATTCTGCACGACCCAAATACTATTCCAGGAATGTCACCTACTTCGCTGATTTTCAAGCAAATGGCTGAAATTGGCATGAATGTCACGGATGCCACTACGTATTTTATCCGTCAATCCATCCGTGAGCGAATTCGGGCGAGTAAAAATACTTTTAAATTCCAGAAACTGTTAGATAAGTTGGATTTGGCAATTATAAAACGCATTGAAGAAATGCCAAATCGTAAGAAAGTAGCCGTTGTTTTTGGGGGATATACACCTGAAAGGCAGGAAGATAGCTTTGGAAAGGCACGTAAGGCTTTTGGGAAATTAGCGGCTTCAACGGAATATTTACCCGTTCCTATTTTTGTTACTTTGGACGGACAATATCACCAATTACCCATCAATTTAATGTTCAAGGAATATGCCGAAGATATTGTGAAATTATTGGATGGTTCAGTGCATCCATTAATCGTTTCAACTCGCAAAAATGCCGAATCAATCACGCTTCATTATACGGGGAAACTCATGGAAAATGTGAAAGTAATTGATTCGCTCGAAGGTTTTGATTTTGGGGTGAATTGCGGAGAGGATTTGGTGGTTGATTTGGAACTGTTGGAGGTTTAAAATATACCAATTATATGAAATTATTAAATTTAAAACTTACCAATTTTAGAAAAATAAGTGCTTTAGCAGAGCCTACAATTACTTTCAATCAAGACATCAACGTTTTGGTAGGGGCAAACAATGCAGGCAAGACAAGTATTTTAAATGCCATTCAGCGGCTTTTTAAAACGGAAGAGATTACGCCAAGAGATTTGAATTATTTGATTAAAGATGGAAGTTTGATAATTGAAGGAGAAGTTCTATTGACAAGCGAACAATGGAAATCATATCTAAACATTAGTTGGGGCAATTCGCCTTTTATTCCCTCATTAGAATTAGACACTTTATCGAAACAAATTTCTCAAACTCCAGTATCAATAACGCTTAAAAAAAATTATTCATACATAAATAGAAAGCAAGTAACTATACTTTCAAATGCTGAATTAGACTTTGAAAATTTATCAAAAATGGTAGACAGATTTTCAACTTCTGAAAATGAAATCGTTGCTATTCAAAATACTCAGTCTATACTCGCAAACTCTAACTTTTACAATGTCTACAAAACACCTCTCTATCTTGATTCAAAAGGAAAAATATTAGATAACGAAAAATTTATTCCTCTTAATCAAATTGAAGAAAAAACATCTGACGATTATGTAAACATCAGAGGTTTACTTTATGCCCTAAAAAAGAAAGAGCCTCAAAAATTTGAAGATTTCAAAAATAGATTACTTAAAATTTTTACAGAAATAAATGACGTTGATGTTTTTCATGACGAAGCATTAGGGCAATTTGAACTGATTTTACACGAAAAACTCCGTAAAAATGGAACAACAGAAAACGTCACTTATGACATCAATAACGTAGGGCAAGGAATGCAGACTTTGGTTTTGATGCTTTCTACGATTCTATTATTGAAACCAAGTATTGTACTTATGGACGAACCAGAAGTACACATGCACCCAAGTTTGATAAAAGAATTTGTCAAATATATCCAGTTACTTTCGGTTGATACTCAGTTCATTATCACAACTCACAGTCTTGTTTTGATTCAAGAAGTAGGTTTGGATAAAGTATTTTCATTAAAAAATGAGATAGACCAAAAGGGAATTATTGTTTCAAAAGTTGAGGATAAAAATAAGTTATTAGAGACTGTCCAGCAATTAGGATATGAGATTGATACATTAACTTATACCTTAAAACCATCCGTTTTTGTCTTTACAGAAGGACCGAGCGATAAAGATTTTATCTTAGCATTTGCTGAAAAGGCAGGTTTGCAAACTCAAATAAACTTATTTTCTATCTCTTTTATTGCCATGGGTGGGAAAGGAAATCGTTATAAATTGGCAAATTTGATTAATAAACTCAATGAAGAATTTATAGATGCTCCGCTTTTAATGATATTGGATAGAGATGAAACTACCAATACAACGATTGAAGAAATTAGGACTAAATTTTTCTCAAAAAACCCTAAAAGATTACATTACTTGAGCAAACGTCAAATTGAAAATTATCTGATTGATGAAAAGGCTATTAAAAGCATTGTTGCCAAGAAAATTAAAGATGACGCTTTGCTAAGTCAATGGGGAAATGAAAACTTTAATAATAAAATTTTTAGTTTTGTAGAACTGCAAAAAGACAAAATTCAAGAAAATTATATCAGTGAATTATTTATAAATGACTCCTTGATTACAACAGTTGACATACGAGACATTTTAAAGAATATAAAATTAAAGCCTTTAAATCAGTCAGTCAGAGAATTTTCAGCCGAAATGTCGAAATTAATAACACTAAGGACATTTGATTTAGGGCAAAAAACGAACTCTATTGTAACAGAATTTGAAAATAGTTGGGCAACCAACAAAATAGAAATGTGTGATGGCAGAGAGTTATTAAAATCTATAAGACAGTGGGTTCAAAACGATTATAAAGTGTCGTTTTCAAATAGTGAATTGATTGATGCAATGGATAAAATTCCAGATGAAATACATTCACTTTTAATGCAATTGACCAAGCCTAATGAATTAAAAATAGATGGAGGAGTTTCATAATAAAACTCCTCCATTTCACTTCCTCTTAAAAACCACCCTGTTACTATCTCTTCATCCATAGTTGATTGAGCCAATAAAATACTATACTTTCTGATTTCAAATCTACCGTGGTC
>JAYUIP010000801.1:0-1477 GCA_043765945.1 Arcicella sp. | reverse complement strand
GAACGTGGCTCAAAAAAGGTGAAATAGTTTGAATGGCTTGAAGGTATTTTTTCTCTTCAATATTGGCATGATGGGTGTCAAACATGGCTTGAACATTCGGATGATTTGCCATTGTTACCAAATGTTCCAATTGTTCCATCGTATTGCACAAATAACATTCAAAGCGATTAAGGGCTTCTAAGGCTAAAATCACATTAGCTTGTTTAGCATATTCTCCTGCTTCATTCAAAATTTCTGAACTCCATTTATATTCTTCATCTAAGGCAGGATGACCTAAAAAATGAGCGTGAGCGGAATGAAATGGACCGCAGAGAATTCGAGCATTCAAGTCAAAAGCACGGTCAATTGACCATTTAAGGCGGTCGAGAGCTTTCTGTCTTACTCCTGCCGATTCACTTATCGGGTTTGCTTCTGGACTTACGACAGTTACAGCAGTTACTTCCAAACCGACTTCTTGAGAATAATTTCCTAAACGTTTATATTCAGAGTCATTTGGTGAACCGACGAAATATTCGACACCATCATACCCAATTAATTTTAATCGTTCAATAATGGGGAATAAATCTTCGGAAACCCCAGCCGACCATGCCAAAACATTAAAACCTATTTTATTCATTTTATAATTGTTTCAAACGTAAGTTTCTATACTGAACTTTCATGGGTGGTCCCACGTGTACTTGCACACCAAGAATACCTTTTGATTTTCCGTTAATTAAATCATTATCAATTACTTCACTCATCAAAATATCATTAATGTAATGCTGTAAACGGTTTCCTCTAATAATTAAATGAAACGAATTCCAATCCTGATTTTTAATTTTCATTTTCAAGGAATCTGAACTACCCAACGAACCTGCAACTTTCAAATCTGACCAAGCATTGTTTTTAACTTTTGCCCTAACCTCATCGGGTTTCATACTATTTGTTTGTGGATTTATGGTGGTTATTTGTCCACGATAAGCCAAAGTTGTTCTGCCACGTTCTTCATAATTTTGACCAGTATAACGATTTGCCCCGTCAATATCAGCTTGGTATCCTCTTAATGCAAAAGGAATATCCGTTAACTTTTCACTTCGGTAATTAATTCCCGAATTCCCCTTGTCTGTTATATTGAATTCCCCTTTTAGCTCAAAATTAGCTGGTTCTCCGCCTTTCCAAATGATAAATGAATTAGTTTTGAGAAGGGTTTGAGGTGTAATTTCGCCTACCAAATTTCCATTTTCAACTCGCCAATAGTTCAAGTCACCTTCCCAATTATTTAAGGTTTTCCCATCAAAAATTTTGACGAAACCTTTTTCGTTGCCTTGACTTGAACTTGAGACTTTGCAACCAATGGAAATTGTAATAATTAGCAGTCCCATTTGCCAATAAGATACTATATTTTTCAGGTTCATTGAGGTAGTGTTTTCTTTATCTAATTAATGTATAAATCAGGTTTTAAATCACTTCCCGTCCTTTTTAACTTCAGATTTTGAAG
>JAYUIP010000800.1:0-4429 GCA_043765945.1 Arcicella sp. | reverse complement strand
CACAAGTCCACATGACCGCCTCCGTATTTTCTTGGTATGATTGTGAAATAATATCCACTCGTTCCGCTACCATAAAGGCAGAATAAAAGCCCAAACCGAAGTGTCCGATGATGGCTTTTTCGTCACCCTTATCTTTATACTTTTCCACGAATTCGGTTGCTCCCGAAAACGCAATTTGGTTAATATATTTTTTGATTTCCTCGGCAGTCATACCCAAACCGTTGTCCGAAATTGTAATCGTTTTTGCTTCTTTATCGAAAGATACTTTCACTTTCAATTCGCCCAACTCCCCTGCATATTCACCGATGGCAGCCAAACGCTTGATTTTTTGCGAGGCATCAACGGCATTTGAAACTAACTCACGAAGGAAAATTTCGTGATCGGAATAAAGAAATTTCTTAATAATTGGAAAAATGTTCTCGGTATGAATCGAGATATTGCCTTTCTCTTGCATAGTCATTTTGTCATTTTTAGGATGAATAATACGCTAATTTTGTTGTGAGAGAGGATTGCAAAAAGAATTCCAAAGAAGATTGGTAGGACAAATTGGCAGAATATACATTATGGAACGCAGATACCGCAGATGCTTCGCAACGCAGATTTTAGCAGATTTATTAAACGAAAATATAAACACTTTGAACAAATTCAGAACTCATAGAAATATGATTATTTATCAATGAAAAAAATCTGCGAAAATCTGCGTTGCCGTAGGCATCTGCGTAATCTGCGTGCCAACTATTTACGAATTGGGCGTATGCAGTACGTCCCTACAATTAAAACTTTGTGAACCATTCTTTCTCATTTAAACTCGAAAATCTCTAAATTGCGAACTATTACGAAATCGTTATCATTTAAAATTACATAATGAAAATTTCAACTAATTCTAAAAAGGACGTTTATACCCACATAGCCATTATTATTTTATCATTATTGGTGCTATTCTTTGGCTTTTTCTTCCTTTATTTACCTTGGAGTACCAACCACGGAGAAGCCATCACCGTTCCAAGCCTCAAAGGCTTATCAATTGAAGAAGCCGAAGACCTTTTGGATGACAGAAACCTTGAATTTGAAGTAACTGACAGCACTTTTACTCCGAATTTGAAACCATTAACGGTTCTTTCTCAGTATCCCTTAGAGAATTCAAAAGTAAAACAGGGTCGTAAAATTTATTTAACGATAAATACTGAAACTGCCCCGATGATTAAACTCCCAAAGTTAACCGAAATGTCTGTCAGAAGTGCCGAGCAACAACTCTTGGTTTCGGGGCTTTTGAAGCCTGATTTAGAGTATCAAAACGACATTCGTGAAAATGAAGTTTTAGAAGTTAAGTATCAAGGTACGAAAATGGACGCTGGTACGTTAATTGCAAAAGGTTCAAAGATTACGCTCGTGATTGGAAACGGAACGGGTAACACTGAAATTGACGTTCCGTGTGTGGAAGGCAAAGGTTTTGACGAAGCCCAAATCATTATAAAAGGCTCTGGTTTGCAGATTGGAACCATCATTTATGACCCAAATTCATCCGAACCCTCGGGAGTAATTTTAAGACAAAATCCCGCTTGCAGTGATGGAGGAAAGATTCGTTCGGGCGAAATGATTGATATTTGGGTATCAGGCGAACAGCCGAATTAGTTATTGGTTATTTGAGATTAGTTATTAGTGAAAAAATAACTTCCAAATGATTGATAGCTAACAAGTTACTAATCATTTGGAAGTTATTTTTTTATTCTAATACTCTCTTCAACCACCAATAATTATTAACGAATAAAATAACAATGAAAAGATTTACTAAAAACTACCTTTTTTCAACTCTACTCCTTTCATTATTCTGTCAGGTTTCACTCGCTCAATTTAAAATTGTTCCCTTAAAAAATACTGAAAATATCAAACCATCTTCCGCCAAAATAATGGCATTGGGTTTGCCTTTCTTTGACGATTTTTCTACTTCAGTTAATCGCCCAGACCAGTTAAAATGGCAAAAAAATGGGGGCGTTTTTATTAACAATACTTACACAAATAATCATCCCACACTCAACGTAGCTACTTTTGATGGACTTAATGCGGGTGGGACTCCGTATGATTTCACGAATTCTCTTTCTGAAGGACCAATTGACACCCTAACCTCTCAACCGATTGATTTATCCACAAATCCTGCAAGAGGAGGTGCTGCATATACAGTCGCAGATTCTCTTTATTTAAGTTTCTTTTATCGTGGTCAAGGACTTGGTGACAAACCTGATTTCAGAGATTCTTTAAGGTTACAGTTCCTTACGAATGGCAATATTTGGAGAACTGTTTGGGTGGATTCAGCACAAACGGTTTCAAACCAATTTAAACAAGTAATCATCCCGCTTCGAGCTAATATATACCTTCATTCAGGCTTCCAATTTCGTTTTCAATCCTACGGAAAGCAGTCAGGACAATTTGATGTTTGGCATTTGGATTATGTGTATTTAGATGAAATAAAAAACGTATTAAAAAGTGGGGAAATTACACGAAACATAAGCACAAAAAATCCGTTGACAAAAGAAGTAACCGCCATCTTTACTCGTGATTTTGCAGCTCGAAATCCTATCACGAGTATTCTAAAAAACTACTCATCAATGCCCATGAGGCAGTTTTTGGCAAAACCTGAAAGTGAATTGGCTGACAGCGTTAAAGCGGACATAAACAATCTTTTCAGTGTTGATTTATTACTCCGTTTTCCAAGTTATACCGTTAGAAATTTACAAAACAATTTAATAATACAACGAAAAGATTCAATTGCCACATTTGCCCCTGTAAGGTCTTTTGGAACCTTAAAAGTGAAAAATTCTTTGAATATTAATGCTTTGAAAGGTGATACAACAAAAGCACTTTTGAAATTGGCATTTGATGTAAAATCGGGTGATAATAGTCCGTTTACCATCAACGATACTATTAGTCGAACCGTTGAATTAAGTAATTATTATGCCTACGATGATGGCACTGCTGAGCAAGCGGCTGAAATCAAAAAGGGTTTTGGAAGGGTTGCGGTGCAGTATGTTGTCAATAAACCAGATGCTGTTTCAGCCATTAGAATTAATTTACAACCTACAGTTAAAAACATTTCAAAACAACGTCTGACCTTTCAAATATTGGCAAATGATAAGGGAAAGATTGGCAGAGTTTTAAAGACTGTTTCTGATACGCTCAATGTTATAAAATATTCAAATTCGCCAAATGCTTTTGTAGAATATAAAATTGACCCCGTCACAGTTGCTGATACTTTTTATGTAGGATTTATTCAGTTTACGGACGACGAACCTTTGGCAATCGGGTTAGATTTGAACACGCCTCAATTTGCTAATAAACACTATTATAATATCAGTAATGAATGGGTGCAAGTTCCGAGGGCTGATGCCCCACAAATTAGCAGTACTCTTGTTCCAATTAAAGGTAGTTTAATGATTCGCCCTGTGATGCTTGGAAGAACTGTAGCAACAAAGCCCTTGGCAAACGAAGAAGAAATCCAAGATGGAAACTTAATAATTTCCCCCAATCCTTCCACGGGAATTTTTAGATGGAACGATGAGAGCCTAAAAAATGTGGAGGTTTATGATATGGCAGGAAGAAATATTATGCAAGAACGTACTGATAATCAAGAAATTAACCTTCAAAACTTACGAACAGGCATTTATTTTTTGCGACTTTCAAATGAAAAAAATACCTTTGTTCGCAAGATTATAAAGGAATAATTAATTTGAAGATTACTTTTTAGAAATCCAACAACTAATAACCAGTAACTAACATGGACATAACCGTAACAGAACTAAAAGAAAGACTTGATAAAGGCGAAGCCCTTAATTTCCTCGACGTGCGTGAGGAGTATGAGTATGAAGAAGAAAATCTTGGAGCAAAGTTGATTCCTTTGGGCGAATTGCCCGATAGAATTGAAGAACTTGAAGACTGGAAGGACAGTGAAGTAATTGTTCATTGTCGTTCAGGAGCAAGATCTGGCAGAGCAAAAACCTTTATGGAATCGCAGGGATTTACGAATGTCCGAAATGTTTTAGGCGGTATTGTGGCTTATAATGAGTTGGATTAAATTCGTTTTAATTACTCATGGCATGACTAATCTCATAAAATATTGAGCATAAACATACTATAAGTCATGCCATGAGTTTTACTTCAAAAGCCTGTAAAATTGAATTTTACAGGCTTTTTTGATTAAATAAGTATTCGTTGAGAAATGGTTTATGATATTTAAAACCTAAAACCTATTTATAACTATTTGATAATCAATATTTTACACTTTTTTAACTTAACGATTTATGATCGAGCGACGTTCGCTTAAAACTTAACGACTCTTTGATATGCAAATCTCCCCAAAAGAATTTAAAGACCGTTTTCCAGAATTAACCATTCTCGATATTCGTACACCTTACGAAATTGAGGAGTTGAATTTGGG
>JAYUIP010000799.1:0-4443 GCA_043765945.1 Arcicella sp. | reverse complement strand
CTTCTGCCAACAATTGCACCGTTTTGCCATCACAACCACTCACTGTTTCGGGCGTTAATTTGAATTCAGCAGGAACTACTTTTATTATTTTTTTTACGGATTCTTCTCTTTTACAAGTTAATAAATTCGTTCCTTTTAACGTAACAGTATAAATTCCAGGCTTAGTAAAAGTAAATTCCTCCGTTCCAACCGCTGAATTTTTCTCGCCTGCAATGTTCCATGCAAGCGTTGTGGCTCCATCGCTGGTATCTTGAAAATTTACTTTGAAAGGCATACAACCAATTAAAGTATCTGAGGTACTACTATTGGATTTTTTCACACCATCATTTGCATCAAAACTAACCCGTAGATTATCAACGTCAAACTTAAAAGCAGCATTATTGCAATTGACCGATGGATTTGTTCTTGACCAAGCATTTGGCGTAGTTGGAAAACTTGAAGGAACCCCTGGTCTGTTGCACGAACAAGTGGAATGATAGATAAAACCCTGTTTATCAAAACGACAAGTTCCACCATCCACATGGTCACCCGCAGAGGCTGCTGAAGAATTATCACCCCCGAAAAAAGTAGCGTAAAGTAATGATTTTGCATCTTTTTCAAGAAGGGCTATGTAAAAATTGTTGCCATCAGTCGTACTTCTGAATGCTCCTGGTGTGGTGGGCATACCCGTGGTGTTTACTCTCGGAGCGTTTGGAACGGCACCGTTTGTTTTACCACCCCAACCTGCCAAATAAATATTACCACATTGATTTACTAAAAAGGCAGTTGGAACAATATCAGGAGCATTTTTCCCCGTTCCAATGGTGGTTGAAAAATTAGTCTTTGTTAAATTTTTATCCAAAGAATGAATGAATTGCCCGCTTCGGGGATTTGAATATGCAGCATTTTGAATTGGATAATTTCCAAAAGTTAATCCGTAAATAAATACATTTTCATCTTGATCAATGTCCATTAATTGGGCTAAATCCAAGGCAGATGTGCCTAAATACGTTCCGTTGTATGAAGTTGGAATATAGCTCTTTGAAATATTTCTGGTAAATCTCATAACAAACGCATCGCTTCCACCATTAGATTTAGTTTGTAAAGTCTGAGAAAAAGGTAAATCTGTACTGGTAGTTGCTCCACAAATATAAATGCTTCCCGACTTGCCAACTTTTAATGAAAAAGCCGCATCATAACCATTTCCGCCTACAATTCCACTCCACAAAATTTTTGATAAATCTGGATTGAGATTACAAACTATTGCATCACTAACGCCACTTCTTACAACATTTGAACCTCCAATATTTGGAAAATTAGGAGAATTTGTAACCGAGGCGATGTAAATATTATCAAGTTCATCAGTAACGATTTCACCTCTAAATTCATCACCATAATTTAAAACCGATAAGTTTAATCCATCATTTCCCGAACCACCCAAGAAGGTAGAAGCCAGCAACTTAGCTCCATCAGAACTTAGTTTAGACACAAAAATATCACTGCCTTGATTGAAAGCCTGACCCGTAAATGGGTCAGTGAAATTTCCTCCGTTAAAAGTCTGGTCAAATGAATTAATTGTTGTTGGAAAACTTGACGAAGAAGTTGTTCCAAAAATCAATAATTCTCCTTTTGAATTTACGATTAAACTATGAGGAATATCTGCATTTTCACCTCCTAAGTATGTCGAATACAACAGTTTAGTGCCATCAGAACTATATTTCATGATTGCCACATCCCAATATCCACCGTGTGTGAGTTGATAGGCACCCGTAGTTACAGGAAACTTGCTGGGGCTTCCCACCAAATTTAAGGCTGAACCTCCTGCATAAAGATTGCCTTGAGCATCGTAGGTGGCGGTGTGTCCCCAATTATCAGTTGTAGATCCTGAATAAGTAGCAAAAACTAATTTTGGGTCAATGGTTAGCGTTTTGGAATGATTATAATTATCTGGAAATGAGAACGTAACAACATTTTTATCAATCTTAAAATTGCTTTTTACTTCCGAAAAACCTATTCTTGAATTCGGACTTATCACCGTTTCAGAATAAGAATATGGTTTCATTTCTATGATGTTTGCCAAGGACGTTTTGATATTAAGATTCCCGTTTTCGAGAAAAACTTCATCAGCTCCTTCATATCGCATTTTAATTTGTTCGGTTGGAACATTTGGAGCAACAACAAACTCATATTTTAACGCATTTTCAGTTGAATATAGCCTTAAATCAATTCCTTGATAGATATTTTTTAGCCAAATTTCAGCGTAAGATTTTACACCAATTGACCATTTTGAAGTATCATTTCCATAAAAAAAGTTCTGTGATTCAGTTATTTGATTCTTTGATGAAACAGTAAAATTTGGATTAAAATCTTCAAAAATTACATCTAAACCATGAGCTTTCAACGGCTTTTTGGCTTCTGTTTGTTTGCTATGTTTCATTTCGTAGAGAGCATTATTATCCACAAAAACATAGTGTAATCTCCCCTCTCGGATTTGTAGAATTCCCCCAGGAATATGAGCAAGGAACTTAATTTCCTTTTCCCACTGCCCTTTATTTTCAATGAAGCGAACGGCGGGTATATTAGCTGATACAACTAAATTATTAAGGAAAATAAACAAAAAGATGTATAATTTTTTCATAGAATGTTGCTTTAATTCTCCATCAAATCCTTCAAAATCTTTTGAGCCGCAATAGAAATCACTGTCCCGGGTCCAAAAACCCCAGAAACCCCTGCATCATACAAATACTGATAATCTTGGGCAGGAATCACGCCCCCTGCAATCACCATAATATCTTCTCGACCCTGTTTTTTGAGTTCTTCAATTAACTGAGGCACAAGCGTTTTGTGTCCTGCCGCCAAACTGGAAGCACCCACCACGTGAACATCACTTTCAACGGCTTGTTTGGCAACCTCCTCGGGCGTTTGAAAAAGTGGCGTAATATCCACGTCAAAACCTAAATCGGCAAAACTGGTCGCAATCACTTTTGCTCCACGGTCATGCCCATCTTGTCCCATTTTAGCAACCATAATTCTCGGTCTGCGTCCCTCCTGTTTCGCAAATTCATTTGCCATTTCTCTGGCTAACTTAAAATTCTCATCGTCTGTCACCTCTGCTGAATAAACACCTGATATTGAACGAATTATGGCTTTATGTCGCCCATAAACTTTTTCCAAGGCAAAAGAAATTTCTCCCAACGTTGCCCGCAATCGAGCCGCTTCAACAGCAAGGGAAAGTAAATTAACAGCCCCCGAAGCGTCGGTTGCCCCCGCCCCCGATGGGGGAGCTTTCTCTGCAATTTTTTCAACCGTATATTTGGACTCGATAGCTCCCCCATCGGGGGCGGGGGCGGCCGACGCTTCGGGGGCTGTTGCTTCCGTAATCCTTTTTAGTATTGCTTGTACTGCCTCTTCATCTCTCTCATTTTTAATTTTCTCTAATCTTTCAATTTGAGAAGTTCTAACCGCCTGATTATCAACATCTCTGACCTCCAAAACCGTAGCTTCTGCAATTTTATATTTATTCACACCAACAATTACATCCTTCCCAGAATCAATTCTTGCTTGTTTCCGTGCAGCCGCTTCTTCAATTCTCATTTTGGGTAACCCAGTTTCAATTGCCTTTGCCATACCACCCAATTCTTCAACTTCCTCAATCAATGCCCAAGCCTTTTTTACCAGTTCCATCGTTAAATATTCCACGTAATAAGAACCACCCCAAGGGTCAATTGCCTTAGTGATTTGGGTTTCGTTTTGCAAATATAACTGTGTGTTTCGAGCAATTCGAGCGGAAAAATCCGTCGGCAAAGCCATCGCTTCATCCAAGGAATTGGTGTGTAAACTTTGTGTATGTCCCAAAGCCGCCGCCATGGCTTCAATCGTGGTTCGGGCAACGTTATTGAATGGGTCTTGTTCCGTTAATGACCAACCCGAAGTTTGACAGTGAGTCCTAAGCATCAAGGACTTGTCAGTTTTGGGATTAAATTTCCTTACGATTTTTGCCCATAACATTCTTCCCGCCCGCATTTTGGCAATTTCCATAAAATGATTCATCCCAATTGCCCAAAAGAATGATAATCTTGGGGCAAATTTATCAATGTCTAATCCTGCATTCACACCCGTGCGGAGATATTCGAGACCATCTGCGAGGGTATAAGCCAACTCCAAATCTGCCGTTGCTCCTGCTTCCTGCATATGATAACCCGAAATGGATATCGAATTAAACTTAGGCATTTTTTGGGCGGTATATTCAAAAATATCCGCAATAATCCTCATGGATGACAACGGTGGATAAATATAGGTATTCCGAACCATGAATTCCTTCAAAATATCATTCTGTATCGTTCCTAATAGTTTTTCGGGGGAAACTCCTTGTTCTTCGGCAGCCACAATATAGAATGCCATTATCGGCAAAACCGCTCCATTCATGGTCATTGATACAGACATTTCATCCAAGGGGATTTGGTC
>JAYUIP010000798.1:0-4446 GCA_043765945.1 Arcicella sp. | reverse complement strand
AGTTTGGAAGAATTAAAAACAACTTTGGTATCTGAAACTGATGCTTTGGCTCGTTTGAAATTTGCCCATGCTATTTCTCCAATCGAAAATCCATTACGCATCCGTGAGGCTCGTAAAGTGGTTGCTCGTTTGCAAACTGCCATCTCAGCAGCGAAATAAGTTGTTAATTTTTTAAGTTATCAAGTCGCTAATCTTAATAACTTAATAACTCATCAACTTAAAACTTAAAACAGACTCCATCAACATACCGCTTGGAGTCAATTAATAACAACAATTTAAAATCCAACCATGGAAGAATTACAAAGAAATCTGAGAAAAATCAGAGTAGGACGTGTGGTAAGTGATAAGATGGATAAATCTATCACTGTATCAATCGAAAGAAAAGTTAAACATCCACTTTATGGAAAGTTCATGAAAAAAACTTCAAAGTTGATGGCTCACGATGAGAAAAATGAGTGTGGTATCGGTGATACTGTGAAAGTAATGGAGACCCGTCCTCTTTCAAAAAATAAGCGTTGGAGATTAATTGAAGTTATTGAAAAAGCGAAATAAAATTTGAATTTTCGTCAATTAATCGTTCGAGATTTATCTTGAACAATTCTAATCTTCAAAGTTCAAATTTAATTAAGATATAAAACAATGTTACAACAAGAATCAAGATCTGGCGTAGCTGATAATTCAGGAGCAAAAGAAGTGCTTGTCATCCGTGTTTTAGGCGGAACAGCAAAAAGATACGCTTCAATTGGTGATAAAGTAGTAGTAACTGTAAAGTCTGCTCTTTCATCGTCAAGTATGAAGAAAGGTACGGTTTCAAAAGCCGTAGTAGTAAGAACTAAAAAAGAAATTCGTCGTAAAGATGGTTCATATATCCGTTTCGAGGACAACGCAGTCGTATTGTTAAACAACAATGACGAACCACGTGGCACTCGTATTTTCGGACCCGTAGCACGTGAATTGCGTGATGCAGGATTTATGAAAATTGTTTCATTAGCCCCAGAGGTGCTTTAATCATAATTGTATCATGCAAAAGAAATCTAATAAGCAGCCAAAACTGCATATCAAATCTGGAGATACCGTTATCGTTATCGCTGGAAACTCAAAAGGTAAGTCAGGTGTAGTGACAAAAGTAATCGTTGACAAAAACCGTGCAATCATCGAAGGTGTTAATCTTCAAACGAAACACGTGAAGCCAACTTCTACAAGTCCACAAGGAGCAATTGAGAAACGTGAAGGTTCAATTCACTTATCAAATATTGCCTACATGGAAGACGGAAAAGCTGTACGCACAGGACGTAAATTGAATGAAGTTGGGAAACTACAAAGATTCTCAAAAGTGTCAGGAAAGTTTATTTAAAAGTAATCATTTTAATAATTGCCAATGATCAGTTTCAAGTAGTATGTTATTGATTGTTAATTGCTAATTGTTAATTGTTCAAGAACTCGTGGGTCGGAAATCCACACAAAAAGTTTCATAAAATGACAACTACAAGATTAAAAGATAGATATGTATCCGAAATTGTTCCAGCATTAAAGGAAAAATTTCAATACAAATCAGTAATGCAAGTGCCAAAAGTTACTAAGGTTGTAATCAACAAAGGTATCGGTGCGGCAGTTGCTGACAAAAAATTGATTGATATTGGTATTGATGAAATTACCCTTATCGCAGGTCAAAAAGCAGTAGCTACGATTTCAAAGAAAGCTATTTCGAACTTTAAATTGCGTGAAAATATGCCAATTGGTGTGAAAGTAACGTTGCGTGGAGAAAGAATGTATGAATTCTTGGATCGCCTTTTGACAGTAGCACTTCCTCGTGTACGTGACTTCAAAGGAGTTGCAGACAAAGGGTTTGACGGACGTGGTAACTACACATTGGGGGTTAAAGAGCAAATCATTTTCCCTGAGATTTCAATTGATAAAGTAAGCAAAATCTCTGGAATGGACATTACTTTCGTTACCACAGCAGAAACAGACGCCGAAGCAAACGCATTGTTAACCGCAATGGGAATGCCTTTCGCAAACCAGAAGAAATAAAATTTTTAAAAGTGATGAATTAAGAGTTATGAATTAGGGTATCTCTTTTTCAAATCATAACTCATAACTCATATCTCATAACTGAAAAAATGGCAAAAGAATCAGTAAAAGCAAGAGAAAGAAAAAAAGAAGCAACCGTTGCTAAGTATGCCGTAAAACGTGCAGCTTTAAAAGCAGCAGGTGATTATGCAGGACTTGACAAGTTACCTAAAAATGCTTCCCCAGTACGTTTACATAATCGTTGTAAATTGACCGGTCGTCCAAGAGGTTATATGCGTAAATTCGGTATCAACCGTGTTACGTTTCGCCAAATGGCATCTGACGGTTTAATACCAGGTGTAACAAAATCAAGTTAGTAAAAGAGCGTTATTAAGTTGATAAGCGATAAGTTGTTAGAATCTATTTTGATAAGCCAACTTAATAACTTAGCGACTTTACACTTAACAACTTTTATCACTTGTCTTTATTAAATTAATTCCGTAATTTTGCGTTCCTTTTCAAAAAGAAGGTTCGTTTCAAATATCGAAAACAATGACAGATCCAATAGCAGATTACTTAACACGATTGAGAAATGCCATCAAGGCACGTCACAGAATCGTTGAAATCCCTGCTTCTAACATCAAAAAAGAAATCACTAAGGTTCTTTTTGATAAAGGATATATTCAAAACTACAAATTTGACGATACAACCGTACAGGGTACTATCAAAATTGCTTTGAAGTATAATCCGACTACGAAGCTATCAGCAATCGTCAAAATTGACAGAATTTCTAAGCCAGGTTTACGCAAGTATAGAGGTGCAGGTGAATTACCACGTGTATTGAATGGTTTAGGAATTGCAATCCTTTCAACATCAAAAGGCGTTATCACCGACAAAGAAGCTCGTGTGTTAAACGTAGGTGGAGAAGTTCTTTGCCAAGTTTATTAATATCATATCGCTGAAAGAAGTGCATTTAATTTGAGAATTTGAAAATTATTTAATTTGAAAATGTTGTTCTAAACTCATGATCAAATTTTCAAACTTGATCATTTTCAAATTAACAAAACTTCCATTTAAGCACAAACACAAAGTTATGTCAAGAATTGGCAAAAAAGTCATTACGTTACCTGCAGGTGTAGCTGTAACGATTAATCAAAATCATGTATCAGTAAAAGGACCAAAAGGTTCTCTTGGACGTACAATTGATCCAGATATTACAGTTGAAATCGAAGGTGCTGAATTAACAGTGAAGCGTCCAACTGAACAAAAGCGTCACAAAGCATTACACGGTTTGTATCGTTCATTAATCAATAACATGGTTGTTGGTGTGAGTGAAGGGTTCAAAGCTGAGATGGAAATTGTAGGTGTTGGTTACAAAGCCTCAAATCAAGGAAATATTCTTGAATTAGCTTTGGGATATTCACACGGTGTTTTCGTTCAAATTCCAAGTGAGTTAAAAGTCACAACTGCCATGGACAAAGGACAAAATCCAAAGGTTACTTTGGAAGGAATTGATAAAGAATTGGTTGGTCAAGTGGCTGCAAAGATTCGTTCATTACGTAAAGTAGAACCATACAAAGGAAAAGGTATTCGTTTTGTGGGTGAGCAAATCCGTAGAAAAGCTGGTAAAACTGGTGGTAAGAAATAATTATCAGTTATCAGTTACTAGTTATCAGTTACCAGTTACCAGTTATCAAGTACTCTATTATGTACATTGTATTTACTGTTTACTGTTCACTGTTTACTGTTTACTGTTAATTGTTCACTGAATTCGTGGGTCGGTAATCCACAAAACACATAAACATTACAATGGCTACGCAAAAAGATTCACGAAGATTACGCATCAAGCACTCAATCAGAGCTAAGATTTCTGGTGTTGCTGAGAAGCCAAGATTATCTGTTTTTCGTTCAAACACAGGTATCTATGCTCAAATTATTGATGACGTAAAAGGACATACATTAGCAGCGGTTTCTTCAAAAGAATTAGGATTGACAAACGGAAACGTGGACAATGCAAAACAAGTAGGAGCAAAGCTTGCTGAGAAAGCCTTAGCAGTAGGAGTTTCAACAGTTGTTTTTGACCGTAACGGATATTTGTATCACGGACGTGTGAAGGCAGTTGCTGAAGGTGCAAGAGAAGGAGGGCTTAAATTCTAATGAGTTAATTTGAGAATGAAATCTCAAATTCAAACATTTTCAAATTCAGATAAAATGTCAAAATTAATATCAAAACCAATTAAAGTAAACGAAGCTGACTTGAAGGAAAAAGTTGTTTCCATCAACCGTGTAGCAAAAGTTGTGAAAGGTGGACGTAGATTCAGTTTTTCGGCTATCGTGGTAGTGGGTGATGGAAAAGGTGTTGTAGGATTCGGTTTGGGTAAAGCAAACGAAGTAACGGATGCCATCGCAAAAGGAATCGAAGACGCAAAGAAAAAC
>JAYUIP010000797.1:0-1485 GCA_043765945.1 Arcicella sp. | reverse complement strand
AACCCTTTGCCATAAATACACTATCCGCAGGATTTTCGTTTAAAAATGCAAATTGCTTACCATATAATTTCTCAAAATCACATTCAATTTTGTAGCTTTTAACTTTGTGGATTTGCCAAGATGGATGTTGAACGCCATATTCAAAAGTGGTGGTATCGCTGTATTTTGCATAACCCCAATAGTGTTCCGCAATAAATTGTTCTTTGCTTCCTCCAATCAATGGAGTAGATTCTTTTTCAGTGGTTGCTTCTAACTTATTCCAAACCCCTTTAAATTTCCAATGATAACCCAAATTAATTTCATTTTCTGTTTCATTGTGAAAGTGGCTCATTGGTAAGGTTACATATTTTTCACGGTATAATGTATTGGCTACCAGCGTAATAGCGAATTTAGGCACAATTTCTTTAATAAAAACTGCTCCTCTTTTCCACCTATTCCCGTCTTTTACTCGTACATAGAAACGAAGATTTACTTCCTCAAAATTCACGTGGAAAGGAAAAGATATGCCCAAAATTTTCGTCTTTTCAAACATAAAACCAATTACGCTGACATAACAAACGCCATTAAAAAAGTCTAATTCCGTTTTTGGAGGTAAATAAGGTTTCAATATTTCGGGGTCAATGACATAGTTCGCCATGATGAGGTTATTCCATTCAGCGGTTAAAAATTTGTTTGGCATGATGTTTTTTGATGTTGATGATATTCCATTAAACAGTATCTATTCAAAAGAGTTTACAAATATACGGAAGTGATACTTTTTGAGGATTAACAGTGTTTTAATACAAATGTCTTACAATTCTCTTAATTAAAAGTTATGAAAAAAATTTATTCACTTGCCTGTCTGGTAGCTCTAAGTATTGTTTTACTGAGCGTAAGTTCCTTCCAAATTCAAGACGAAACATCGCTGAAAAAAGAAAAATCTTTGGAATCTTTTAAGCAAATGCTAACGGTGATAAAACACCCCCGTTGCATGAATTGCCATCCCTCTGATGATCATCCAAGGCAAGGAGACGACCGACACGTTCATCTTTTTGATGTGCAGCGTGGGAAAGACAATGAAGGTTTGGCGGCAATGCGTTGTAATACTTGCCATCAAAAAACAAACAATCCTTATTCAAACGTTCCAGGAGCACCCAAATGGCATTTAGCCCCAATTGGCATGGCTTGGCAAGGTTTAACCGATGAACAAATTGGTGAATCTATCTTGAATACCAAAACCAATGGTGGGAAAAATTTGGAAGAATTGGTTCATCATATGACAAAAGACACCCTTGTTTTATGGGCTTGGAATCCTGGGAAAGGACGTGCTTTACCTCCTTTGAATCAAGCACAATTTGCCAAGGCAGTGAAGGACTGGGCGGATAATGGAGCGGTGGTGAAATGAATTAATTAGTTGATTTTAAGGTAGGCATGGTTCAAAATTCTGCTTACGTTCTGTATAAATATAAGAAATTAAACTCCTCAAAAAATGAAAATAGATTTTAC
>JAYUIP010000796.1:0-4465 GCA_043765945.1 Arcicella sp. | reverse complement strand
AAATCAAATCACCGTCTTTAACTCTGCCAGATTCCCAAGCTTCACAAAGAGCAATTGGAATGGATGCTCCCGTGGTGTTTCCGTATTTTTGAATATTGTTCATCACTTTCTCCTCGGGCATTTTCATTTGCTGACGAACGTACTCCGAAATCCTGAGATTGGCTTGATGAGGGACCAATAAATCAATATCTTCTGGTGTCAAACCATTCTTTTCTAACGCCTCTTTAATCACTTCTGGAAAACGAACAATGGCGTGTTTGAAAACCGTACTGCCGTTCATAAAAACGTCTCCCGTTTTGTTATCTTCCACCAAATCATCATAAAAACGTTTCGGGCGACTACTGCCAGGGTCTTTTACGTATAACTCTTCGGCATAAGTTCCATCGGCGTGCAAGTGAGTAGAAAGCACTCTATGTTCCTGATTTTCAGTAGCTTGCAAGACAACCGCCCCTGCCCCATCGCCAAAAATAACGGCAACGCCACGACCTTCGTTACTGGTATTCAAAAACGTAGATTGAATTTCTGAACCTACTACCAAAATGTTTTTGTACATTCCAGATTTAATAAATTGATCAGCCGTTGAAAGGGCATAAATGAAACCAGAACATTGGTCACGGATATCCAAAACGCCAATCCCTTGCATTCCTAATTCACGTTGCATCACAAAACCAGGACCTGGAAAATAATAGTCGGGCGTGATGGTTGCGTAAACAATAAAATCAATGTCTTTTGGCGTAAGTCCCGCTCTTTCAATCGCAATTCTCGAAGCCTCCGCTGCCATTGAGGCGTTGGTGTCTTTTCCGTAAGTAAAATATCGTCGTTCTTTAATACCCGTTCGCTCAGTTATCCAAGCATCGGTTGTGTCCATTAGTGTTTCTAAGTATTGGTTAGTGATTACGTTTTCAGGCACATAATGCCCAATGCCCGTGATTCTTGAAAATGTCATGGTTGTGTTTATAGTTTGTTAATACAAAATTAGGATATTTGTAAGGATTTGTTAGCTTTCCGTAGGATTAAGTATGCAAAGAAAATTAGACCACGGATTTTACAGATTAAACGGATTTACACGGACAATCATTTTAATTAAATCTGTGTAAATCCTCTAAATCTGTACAATCTGTGGTCTAATTTTCACTTACCGCCACCAATCCCAATTTCGCCCCCTCAGCCAACAGAAAAGGCATTCCTGATTCTACTGTATTGGCGATTATTCCTTCCAAAATCGCTTCACGCAAAGCTATTTTGATGATTCCGACTTTACGTGATGGTTGTATGCCGAAGGTTTCCATAATCATTTCGCCCGTGATTTCGGGTTGAAATTGTCGAAGTTTATCGCTTGCTTCAACTTCTTTTAATTTCTCTTCAACAACATCAAAATTACGGAGATAGCGTTTTACTTTTTCGCCATTTTTAGAGGTAATATCGGCTCTGCACAAAATCATCAAACCTTCCAAGTCTTCGCCTGCTTCAAACAATAATCGCCTTAAAGCAGACTCGGTAATGGCTTCTTTGGATAAAGCAATGGGTCGTAAATGAAGACGAACTAAACTTTTTACAAATCGCATTTTTTCATTTAGTGGTAAACGCATATTAGTAAAAATTCCTTTCACCCATTTTGATCCCATTTCTTCGTGTCCGTGGAACGTCCAGCCTTTATTTTTGACAAAGCGTTTGGTAGCAGGTTTGGCAATATCATGCAAAATTGCTGCCCAACGAATCCATAAATCGTCTGACTTTGAGGCAACATTATCTAACACTTGAAGCGTATGATAAAAATTATCTTTATGTCCTTTTCCTTCTTCGGTTTCAACGCCTTTTAACTTAATAAATTCAGGAAAAATCAAACCCAATAATCCACAAGAATCAAGCAAAAGAAAGCCATAGGAAGGTTTTTTGGATAGAATAATTTTATTTAATTCATCCGTGATTCGTTCTTTTGAGATAATTTCAATTCGTTCTTTTTCCTTAATTAAAGCATCAAAAGTATCGGGATGAATATCAAAATTCAGCTGACTCGCAAAACGAATTGCCCGCATCATTCGCAGAGGATCGTCTGAAAAAGTAATGGAAGGTTCAAGAGGTGTTTTAATACTTTTTCTACGAATATCTTCTAAGCCGTTGAAAGGGTCGATTAATTCACCAAAGTCGCTGTCATTCAAGGAAATAGCCATAGCGTTAATCGTAAAATCTCTCCGATTTTGATCGTCTTCCAGGGTTCCATCTTCCACGATTGGCTTGCGTGAATCTCGTTGGTATGATTCCCGTCTTGCTCCTACGAATTCTACTTCCCAATCATCAATTTTCAGTTGTGCCGTCCCAAAATTTTTAAATACTGAAAGAAAAACCTCACTTCTTCCAGAATTTTTTGCCACTAGTTCTGCCAACTCCACACCCGAACCCACGCACACGATGTCGATGTCTTTGGAGGAACGTTGTAATATCAAATCTCGAACAAACCCACCAACCACAAAAGCCTTGATGTTCAACTGTTTAGCTGAATCTGAGACCAGTTTAAAGATGGAATTTGTATCTAATGTTTCTGTAAAATTCATAATCTAATTGTTACTCCTATAAATTAAAATTAGACCACGGATGAACCCGCAACGGAGTTGGGATTAAACGGATTTACACTGGGACGCACAGTCGGATTTTTTAAAATATTTATCCGACTATGCGTCCCAGTGTAAATCCGTTTAATCCTTAAAATCTGTGGTCTAACACTATTTCCGTACAAATTCAAATCCAAAATCCAATCCTAATTTTACAATTTGTGAAGGTTGAGGATTTTTGATTTCGCCATTCGGGTTTTTTAAAATATAATCAGCTCCACTAACCATTTCAAAAGAAATATCTTCAAATTTTAGTGGATGAGGTTGCCCCGAAAAATTAGCAGAAGTTGAAACAATAGCTCTTTCAAATTTGTGAACTAAGCCTTTGCAGAACTCGTCTTTCACCAACCGAATGGCAATTGAACCATTTTTTCCCATTAAATTAATAGGTAGATTTTTCCCTTTTGGATATATAACCGTCAAAGGTTTTTCAGCGAATTCTACTAAATTCCAAGCCAAGTCTGGAACTTCCAAAACGTATTCCGATAATTGTTCTATTTTAGAAATAAGAATAGTAGGTTGCTTGTTATCAGTCATTTGCTTTAACGAAAGCAATTTTTCAACGGCTTTTTCATTCCGAGCATCGCAGCCCAAAACCCAGATAGTATCGGAAGGATAAAGAATAATATCGCCGTTGCGGAGATGTTGGAGTGCTTCGTGGTACATCAAATTTGGATTTATGAAATACAAATTTACGAAGACAATATTTAAAACTAATTACAAATAACTACTTCCCTTTCTCATACCCCAATTTCCTTAAATAAAAAACTTCCTTCAAAGGGTCGTCTGAACGTTTAGTTTCAACTTTTCGAGTACCCCAAACTACAAAATTTTGGTCGTACCAAGCCGCAACATTTGCTTCTTCATCGGGTTTGGCTTTTTCGTCCGTTTTAATTTCAAAAGTCTCTTTTTCACCCACGTGTTCACTTTCTTTGAGTTGTTGCAAATTGATTTTTCCCTTTTTTAAATATGCTAAAAGCCATTTATCGTTCAATCTGGAAACCTGAACTTGTTCAACCAAATCTTCGCTTACCAAGTTATCCATGACCAAAGCATTATCCCACAAAATTTTTCCCGTTTTATCGAACTCACATATCACAGCATGTGTGAAGGTATATTCTTCCTCACGTCTCACTTTATCCCCCGACCTTACTCCCAAAATTGAAGCGGATAAAGAAGCGTTATTTTTAGGTTGAGAATAGTAAATTTCTGCAATCAATACCGAACCTTTATCAGTAGCTAAAAGGTTGTGAACCAATAATTTATAACTAAAATTAGGTTCTTTCCCCTCCTTCTTTTTCTGTTCAATTTTCTCCTTCATTTTCTCTTGTCGCTTAGGTGACATGAAGGCAAAAAAGTTTTTCATATCACCAAATTTGATGATACTTGTGCCTTTTTCAAGTCCTTCCTCTAAGCGAGTAAGGTATAATCCTTTCGAAAAATCATTGCAATTATTGGAATAATTACCGACCAAAAGCGTCTCCTTTTCATTCAGGGGCAACATTTTTCCACTAATAAAACTCACACTATTTCCTTCCAAATCAGGTACATGAATGGTTCTCAATGTTTTTCCTTCAACTGAATATGTCTGAATTGCTAAACCGCATTTCCCTTTTCGTCTTTCCTTTACTATAACATTTATTTCGTTCCGTTTTTCATCGACTTCTAATCCATTAATTTCTAAATGTTCATCATACAATCCATGTAAGACGGTTCCTTTTTGATGAAAAAATGAAAAAGAAATAACAATAGGTTTGTCGAAATATTCGCCACCCAAAAAGGCAGTATTTTCTAAAACTTTAAAGAATTCTATCTCAACATTCCCTAATAATTTGCCTTTAAATTCGTCTATTTCG
>JAYUIP010000795.1:0-1493 GCA_043765945.1 Arcicella sp. | reverse complement strand
GACTGGTCAAAACACTTTTTTTATCAACAACTTTCCCGCCTGTGTTGTAATATGCCACGCTGGTATTCAAATCATAGTCTAACTTATTAGTAGTCAATAAGATAGTTCTATCATCTAACTTTACTCGACCATTAATTTTCGCTTTTCGTTCGTTCCCAAAATAGTAGGCAGTGTCGCCCGTAATGGTCACGGTATCGGCTTGAATAATCTTCACTTTTCCGTAGGCTTCTAAGATATTTGTTGTCTCATTCAAAATTGCTAAGTTGCAATAAACCAACGTAGTAGCTTGTCGAAGTACCACATTTCCCATCAATTTACGAACTGACATAAAAGGCGTATTTTGTCCCACCAAACTATCAGCTTTGATAATTTCTACTTGATTGGGATTGGTTGGAGCAATGGGCGGGATTGCGGGGGTTTGGGCTTGTATAAAATTTATCGTTATGAAAAAAACGAAAAAAAAATTACAAATGCGTGATGCCAGTAAACTTGCTAATAATTGGCGTATTTTTGTGGAATATTTCATAATCTATGGATTCATAAATTATTGGCTCTTCAAGGTTGAACTTCTCCGAAGTTTATTTGTTGGCAAATGTTATTACTACGAAGGTCAAACTTCTCCGAAGTAAATCAGTACAGAGATAACTTCGGAGAAGTTTAACCTTTGTAGTAATAACAATACGCAAAGACAGTTTCACGGGCTTCGGAGAAGCCAAACCTTGAATTTACCAAACGTTATGAATCCAATAATATTAACAGCAAAATTACCCAAATAATACCATGCTTGACCAATTTTTAACCTTTATTAACAAACATAATCTTATTCAACCAACGCAAAAGGTGCTTTTGGCAGTTAGTGGCGGCATGGATTCGGTGGTAATGTGTGATCTTTTTAGTAAAGCAAAGTTTGATTTTGTGATTGCTCACTGCAATTTTGGACTTCGTGGCGAGGAATCAAACGAAGATGAAATGTTTGTGAAAAAGCTATCTATTAAGTATAAAGTTCCGTTCGTAATTACGACTTTTCAGACCTTAGAATTTGCGGATAACGAAAAAATATCAACGCAAATGGCAGCCAGAATTCTGCGTTATGAATGGTTTGAAAAGGTAAGAAAGGAGCATAATTGTGATTGCATTGCCACAGCTCATCATCAAAATGACGTGTTAGAAACGGTATTTTTGAACCTCACAAAAGGTACAGGAATTGCTGGTTTACACGGAATCAAGGTAAAAAAAGGACATCTAATTCGACCCATGTTATTTGCAGAAAAAGATAGCATTTTTGAGTATGTAGTTGAAAATCAAATCATTTGGCGAGAAGATTCTTCCAATGAATCCAATAAATATCAACGGAATTTGATTCGGAATGAAGTGGTACCTTTACTGAAAAAAATTAATCCAAATCTTGAAAATACCATTCAGCAATCCGTTGAAAGAATTGTGGCGGTTGAGGAGATTTTTGAAATAGAAATGGAGATGCTTCGGAAGCAAAT
>JAYUIP010000794.1:0-12743 GCA_043765945.1 Arcicella sp. | reverse complement strand
AAACTATAAATGCCAATAAGCACGAAGTTTCTGGTGAAATCCGTTTAGGAATTATTCCTACGCTTGCACCTTATTTACTTCCGCTATTTTTGTCCGATTATTTATCCAAAAACCCTTCCATTCATCTAAAAATCAAGGAATTAACTACTGATAAAATTATTGAAGGATTAAGAAATGATGAATTAGATTTAGGGTTATTAGCAACGCCACTTCAACAACCAAACCTTGTGGAACATCCCATTTTTTATGAGGAATTGGTCTTATACGTTTCTCGTGAAAATGCAATTTATAAGAAAAAGTATGCTCTATCGGAAGACATAAACCCCAAAGAATTATGGTTGTTAGAAGAAGGACATTGTTTGAGGTCTCAGATTGAGAATTTGTGCGAATTGAAAAGAAAATCAATCGGGAATAATCAATTTGAGTATCAATCAGGAAGTTTAGAGACCCTCCGCAAAATGGTGGAACGCAATCAAGGAATTACTATTTTGCCAGAATTAGCTACCATGGATTTTAATAAAGAAAGACTAAATTTAGTTCGGCATTTCAAATCCCCCGAACCTGTGCGTGAAATCAGTTTAGTTTCACACAAAAATTTTGTCAAAAAGAGTATTCTTAAATCGTTGAAAATCAGTATTTTAGCATCGTTACCCATTAAAGTCAAAGAAAATAGAGACCATAACATTTTAAGTATATGAAAAACAATCCTAAAACATTAACAGCTTGGACGATGTATGATTGGGCAAATTCAGTACATTCACTAACAATTACCTCTGCCATTTTCCCCATTTATTTTCCGATTGCGGCAGTAATGATGCCTTCAAAAAGCACAAATCTTGATTTCTTGGGATTTCAAGTTGAAAATTCTGTGCTTTATTCATTTGCAGTTTCACTCGGCTTTTTGTTATTAGCATTTTCAGTTCCCTTAGTTTCTGCCATTTCTGATTACACTGGCAAAAAGAAATTCTTTATGAAGATGTATTGCTATTTGGGGTCAATCTCCTGTATGTTACTCTATTTTTTTAAGGAAGGCGATTATTATTTAGGAACATTCTGTTTTATTTTTTCAATTGTCGGTTGGGGCGGGAGTATTGTCTTTTATAATTCTTATATTCCAGAAATTGCTACCGAAGATAAATACGATTCACTGTCTGCCAGAGGCTTTTCAATGGGCTATTTAGGGAGTATGGTGTTGTTAATCCAAAATCTCACAATGGTATTAAAACCAGAATGGTACGGTGGAATTTCAGGGGGAGATGCTTCAAGAATTTCATTTTTGACGGTCGGTATTTGGTGGATAGTTTTTGCTCAAATCCCGTTTCGTTATCTACCAGAAACGCATAAAACCCAGAAGAAGGAAGGTAATTGGATTTTCAATGGTTTTAGAGAATTGAAGAAAGTATTCAACGAACTCCAAAAATTAAAAATTACTAAGCAATTCCTATTAGCGTTCTTTTTTTATAATATGGGAGCTCAAACGGTAATGTTTTTAGGAGCCTTATTTGGAAGCAAAGAATTACATTTACCCGATGATGCACTAATCATCACCATTTTATTGATTCAATTAGTAGCCATTCCAGGAGCATATATTTTTTCAAAACTCTCTGAAAAAATCGGGAACACAAAATCACTTTCTTACATCGTTTTAATTTGGATAGTAATCTGTATATCAGGCTATTACGTTTATTCTCGAAACGAATTTTATACTTTAGCCGTTGGAATTGGTTTTGTAATGGGTGGAGTTCAATCGCTTTCTCGTTCAACTTTTTCTAAAATGTTGCCTGAAAACACAAATGATACCGCTTCTTATTACAGTTTTTATGACGTTTGTGACCGATTATCAACCGTTTTTGGCACAACAATGTTTGGTATTGTAAACCTCAAAACGGGCAGTATGAGAATGAGTTTGTTATTTCTAACAGTTATTTTTGCAATTGGATTTATCTTGTTAATCAGAATACCATCAAAAAAGATTTATGTAATTACTGAATAAAACATTGCAAAATTGCCTTTTCAAACGCATATTTGTAGATGCAAAAAAGGGCAGTTAGCTCAGTTGGTTTAGAGCGCCGCCTTGACAGGGCGGAGGTCGTTGGTTCGAATCCAATACCGCCCACAAAAAGACCATAAACCTCTTCAAATTTAACTTTGAAGAGGTTTTTTTCTTGCCATTTCAGCTTGATAATATCGAAACAAAAAATCGTACATCAACAATTCATGGGTACGTTGATTGTCTACAATTGTGCGATTTACGGTCATGTGAATAATATCAGACAAGTATTTTGTTAAATTATCTCCTGACTTTAAATCTTTAATTAGCTGAATTATGCTTCTTGTATTTTCAGCTTTGTCATTAATATATTCAAAAAGTGGTGCATACTGATGAGTTTCATTTAGAGAATTATCCAAAATTTGTTCGATTGATTTTCTGTTATCTCTAAATCTTTGATCCGTTTGCAATTTCAAATCTTTATTAATCTTAAATTCATTGGCAAAACTTGTCTTCATTTTTTCTAATAAATTCTTCTTATCTGAAATTGAAAGTCTGAAATCTGATAAATAACTATCAATCAATTTCAAACACCATTGCCATCTAATCACCTCTCGCTCCTCTCCCCAAGTTTGATCAATCATTCCTAAGATTGCTTTACTGTCTTCAAAGAAAAGTGTCTCCGTTAATTCCATTACATCCGCCCCGTATCTTTCAATTTCTCGTTGGTATGAATCCACTTGAACTTTCCATATAATCCCCTCATTTTCAAAGGATTGTATTGAGTTTTTTACTTGTAAAAATACAGTTCCAATAGCTGATAAATCGGTCAAATGTACTCTGAAACGTAAATGCTTTTCAGGGTCGGCATACCGAATAAAGAACCATTTATCAATTAAATTTTCATTTAATAAATGCTCTACCAAGGGTTTTATAGCTTGCGTTAAAAGAGTATCAGCCGACTTAGTTCCTACATAAAATTTGAAATATAACCATTCAGAACCAACAGAAAAGTTACGTTGAATTTCAGAATTTTCATTTTTAATTATCTCATTTATACCATGATAAACGGTTTCTTCATTGATAAAAGAAGCAATAAACTGATTAGTAAATACCTGACCTAAATCATTTCTAATAATACTCTTTTCATTTTCGTAAATGAATTCTTTTAGCTCAATTTTATCACGATTTTTAATGGCATCAATCCAGATTTGAACACTCAACAGATTTTCAGTATTTACTAACAATTCATTGTCATAATCAGCTAAAACAAATCTTTTAGACATTTTCCATTTTGTGCAAAATTCTTGAATAGTTGAAAGTAAAACATCTGATTTACAAGTAGTTAATGCTAAGAAATGTTCTTTATTAAATCGCCATGTTGCCAAAGAAACTATCACATTTTTATAAATTAATCTTGGGGAGAATATTGTTTGAGGAGCAACATTTAACCACCCTAAATCAAAATTACTTTGCAGATTTTGCGTTTGTAAATCACATAAAAAATTATAAAGAGGCAAAGAATTTTGTGAATAATTATGAGCGTTACTTAGTCGTGGGATTACTTCTTTATTTAATCTTTTAGAACGAAGAATAACTTTGTCTTGCTGTAAATCAACTGAAATGTACAAATCTTCAAGTGAAATTTGTTTATTGAGCGGTAAAGAAGATTTCGCTAAGTATGGAATTTCATGGTCTCGAAAAGGAGGGTGTAAAAGTATATTCCCAATTCTATTTTCTGGTAAATGCACAATTTCTGCAAAAATTACGTTTGGATTTTGAGCTTGTTCTTGCTTTGTAATTTTTTGTATTATACCAAGAACGTCTTTATCAGCATGAGCGAAACGTCCTAATAAATTCGCAGCACTTGAACCACTAATTCCTTCCAAATATATCGGCAAATCTTCATCACCCGTATGCCTAAACATGATTGAATTTGAAGGTGAAATCTTTGCAATATTTACCGCAAATTTTCTTAAATCTTCTTCTTTCAATTCAACTTGGTAATTATCATTTTTATAAGCATCTAACCATAATTTAAAAAGAAATTGTTGGAAAGGATTTTGTGAAAAATTGATTGTTTCATTAACCGTTTCTGGAAGCATTAACCCTTCTACTATCGGGGTATTTTTACTCTTCCCCAAGTTGCCATAACCAATACCTGTTTCAGTATCAAGGGCAATTAAAATTGATAATTCTTTGGTTTCATATCGCTCAAAATAATTGGTTTTAAATGCTACAAGTTCCTGATTTACAGGATTTAAGGCAATTTTACCAAATAAATTATGGACTTCTTTCAGTATAATTTGATGCTCAATATTTAAGGTGTTTTTATCAAATAATTTAACCAAATCAGTTTGAAATAATTTTCCTTCTTCATAAGGAATATCAAAGGCTTTTATTAACTCAATAACATGATGATAAACCGAAATATCATCATTAACTGTATTATCTATTTCAGATAAAATAACCTCAATTTTGTTCAACAATTCAGAAATATTCGGATGATTTAAGAGTGTTTTTTTAATTTGGGACGTGAATTCTTTCCCTGTTACAGCTGGTTCCAATTCACTTACTAAAAGTTGAGATTCAATTAATTGTTCCACAAAATCAGTAGCATCTTCTTCTGAAATCTCATCATCAATCAGGTTAGGAACAATTTCTTTTATCGTTTTTCCAAATTTGCATAAATCTAAGACCAATTGAATATATTCCGACCAAGTAATGGCACTTATTTGATGCTTTCGCTGACCACTAACATAATTATACTCAATATACCGAATCTCCTCACCTACTCGATAAACACTTGAATTAGGTGAAAAATTTAGTGAAAATTTTATGTCAGGAATTTCAGCTAATTTTTGAGCTAAAGCTCCCGCAAAGTGCATATCTAATCTGGTTTTTCTTTGCGTTTTTGAGGATAATTTAAGACTTGTTTCATCTGCCCATTCTACAACTCCGCAACCCGCAAAAAGACCAAATGGTGTACATCTACTGCACATTCTGAGGTAATATTTCCCCAAAGAAATCGGAATTTTTTGAAGTTTTTTAGGGTCAGTAATTTTGCCCTCTCTCCAATTAATTGCTTCTTGAAAAAGTACGGGCGAAGCCAAATACAATGCCTCCGCAAAAGTTGGATTATCAAGAAATTGCTTTAAGAATTCTTCGGAAATATCGTCATTAAAAAAAAGTGAGGGCGTTCTGACGATGAGTTGATTAAGGAACATTTTGCAGTTATGTGTTCTTTGATTGGAGATAATTAGTAGGAACTTCCCGAGATAACTCCGTTAGGGGTCAAAATTTCGAAAAGTTAAACAGGGAATATTTATTTCAATTATTTTACTGTTATTCCACTATTAAAAATCAGTATCAGCTTTTTTCAAGTCAATTTTTTGAATCCAGATGTTTCTGTATAACACATCATGACCTTCGGCTTGTAGTTTTAAGCCCTGTGGTGTGTCTGTAATGCCTTTTCCATCATCATTATCTCCATCAACTCCTGAGAATTTTCCACCCCAAACTTGACTTATCATTTGATTTTTATGTACTTTTTTACCGTTAAAATACATCGTAACCATCGGTTTTTCGACCATTTTACCCTCTTTAAATCTGGCAACTCTGAAATTTATATCGTAAGCATTCCATTTTCCAATCCCATTGTAGGCTTTATGTCCAGAGGGACTTTCATTAATGACGGCACCTATGCCATGAGAAGTAGTATCGCCGTCAAAAATCTGAATTTCGTAACGATTTTGCAAATAAACACCGCTGTTTCCTCCCGCTGCCGATACATAAAACTCAACGTGAACTCTGCAATCTTTGAATTTTTCTTTGGTAACAATATCCGCCGCCCCGTACAATCCACCTGCTGCCGCTGGGTCATTTGTGTTGACAACTTGCCCTTCGTTAATTGGATCTTTAACCATAAACCACTTAATCGGCAACGTCGCTTTTAATCTTGGACCGTTCCAATACGTCCATTTTTCATCGAGCATTTTTCTGGTTCCATCAAAATAAATATCTGATTTTTTAGGAGCTTTAACGCCCACGCCTACTTGTGCGTTAATATTAAAAATTAAAGCACAATATGCACTTGTTAATAAAATTTTCATGAGATTTTGAGTTTATTGGTTGTGAAAATATTTTAATAATCTTGACTCATTGGATGAATCATTAACTCATCAATAACAACGTGTTTCGGAGCTTCTAAGATGTAAGTAATGACATCCGCCATGTTTTGGGAAGTTAAATATTCAGCCTGATGTGGGTCGCCTTCTTCTTTATTATGGAAATAAGTATCCACCAATCCAGAATAAACAACCGAGACTTTAATCGCATCTTTCCGAACCTCTTTTCGCAATGCCATTGAAAACGCATCTTGGGCATATTTTGAAGAACAATACAACGAACCACCATCAAAAACACGCTTGGCTACGTCTGAGGCTACATTTATAATATGTCCTCCTCCATTTTGCTTCATCAAAGGAATCGTTTCACGACAAAAAAGGAACGTTCCTTTCACGTTGGTATCATAAATCGAATCCCAATCTGCCGTCGAAATTTCAGTGGCTTGTTGGAAAATTCCAAAACCTGCGTTATTAACGAGTCCATCAATACTCCCAAATTTTTCAACGGTTGAAGCAATCGTTGATTTAACAAATGCTTCATCTGAAACTGACCCAACGAAAATTTCCGCCTTTGTTCCAATGACTTCAATTTCAGCTTTTAGGCTCAATAGTTCAATTTCGCTACGAGCAATTAAACTCAAATTTGCTCCTTTTTCCGATAAAAGTAAGGCTAATGACCTTCCAATGCCTTTACTAGCACCCGTAATTAAGATTGTTTTGTTTTTTACTGACACTTTTTTGATGTTTAGATATGTTTTTTAATTACCAAATTAACCATAAAAATGATTAATTTCCTATTCAGACAAAGATTCTTAAATCAAAAATCTCCTCATTTGAATTTGATATAAACTAACTTTGTTTTTGAAACAAAACTTATTTACAATTCATCATGCAAACTCTCAAATTTGAAATTCACCCTAATTTTTATATCGTAGCCGATACTTTTGGAAATTCAGAGGACAAACCCGTAATTTTCCTTCACGGAGGCGGACAAACTCGTCATTCTTGGGGAGATACCGCAAAAATAATCGCTCAAAATGGCTATTACGCCTTAGCATTGGATGCCCGTGGACACGGTGATAGTAGTTGGTCGGAATCTGGCAATTATAATGTTGAAGATTTGGGCAACGATTTGAAGGAAGTAATCAAAAAAATTGGTAAAAATCCTGTAATCGTCGGGGCTTCAATGGGTGGTTTGACTTCGTTAATTGCTCAGGGAGAGTCAGAAAATGCCATTTCATCTGCTATTATTTTAGTTGATATTGCCCCAAAAACCGAACAAAAAGGCATTGAAAGAATCTTTGCTTTTATGTCATCCAATAAATACGGATTTGCTTCAATTGAAGAAGCTGCCGAATCAGTTTCAGCTTATTTGCCAAATCGAACCAAGCCCAAAGACCATTCAAGGTTAGAGAAAAATCTTCGATTGCGGGCAGATGGGCGTTATTATTGGCATTGGGATATGAAAATGTTGGAACTTTGGAAGAGCATCACCCCCGACCAACAAATTAAGAATGAAGCACGAATGTATCAAGCTGCCAAGAACTTAAGAGTGCCAACAATGATTGTCAGAGGTGGCATGTCGGACGTGGTTTCAGAAAAAGTGATGGCGGAGTTTTTGGATGAAGTTCCTCATGTGCGAAGTGTGAATGTTTCGGATGCAGGACACATGGTTGCAGGAGATTCAAATCATGCTTTTACGAATGCGGTTTTAGAGTTTTTGAGGGAGGTTTATTGAGGTGTAAGGTCACAGAGTTGCACAGAGTTCTCCACGGAGTTTCACCAAGGTAACTATAAAAATATCTATATTTTGTAGAGAATTTACATTCCAATTTTAAAAATAACTCCGAGAAACTCTGCGACAGGCGTTCCTGTGACCAAAAGAAATATTAGTTTAGTTTGCAAATAGTTGTTATACTAATTATATTTACTGACAAATATTTAAACTAAGAAAATGACACAAGAATATTCAAATTACACACCAGAAGATTTTGAAGTTTGGAGCATACTTTTCAATCGACAAATTGAACAATTAAAGCCAATTGCCAGTGAAGCCTATTTAGAAGGAATAAAAAAGGTGAACTTTTCCGCCGATAAAATTCCTAATTACATAGAAACCAACGTCTTACTCCAAGATTTAACGGGTTGGCAAATTCACGTTGTTCCAGGTTTGATTGATAATCGTCCGTTTTTTGAGTTGATGGAAAATAAAAAATTCTGTGCTTCAACTTGGTTGCGGAAAAGAGAACAATTAGATTATTTGGAAGAACCTGATATGTTTCATGACATTTTCGGTCACGTTCCATTACTTTCAAATCAATCGGTTTGCCATTTTTTAGAAGAATTAGCCCGAATTGCCTTGCGATTTGTG
This sequence comes from Arcicella sp., assembly GCA_043765945.1. Taxonomy (GTDB): domain Bacteria; phylum Bacteroidota; class Bacteroidia; order Cytophagales; family Spirosomataceae; genus Arcicella. Next base: position 4,255 of record JAYUIP010000794.1, on the reverse strand, counting down.
GAAAATGAGGAGGCAATTGAGTACATCGCCCGATTGTATTGGTACACCGTAGAATTTGGATTAATTAGGGAAAACGGTCAATTAAAAATTTACGGAGCGGGTATTTTATCGTCTTCCGGAGAAAGTATTTACAGTTTAGAATCGTCTCATCCTCAGCGGCTTAACTATAATGTTAAACAAATATTTGATACATCATTTATCAAAGACCATTATCAAGAACAATATTTTGTGATTGATTCCTACCAACAATTATTTGACTCAATTCCAGAAATTGAGAAGGAATTAGAATCAAGAATGAATGTAAATAATCCTCGTAAATTTTTCGTACAAAATGATTTAGAAATTAAATATCAATTAGCGAATATTTGATTTTTTGAAAGCGTTTTTCGTTAATAAGCCAATATTGTGTTAATTTGATAAACAATTGTTGTTTTAACAATATTTACCAAATTAATTACAAGGCTATTTCCAGAAAAATGACTTCCAATCCTGCCGAGAATCGTGCATATTTTTTTAAGATTGATACCACAATTAAGAAAATAAGACAGCAAATTCAAAAGAAATTCGATGATTTAAAAGTTGATTTAACCGTTGATCAATGGGTACTTTTAGACCATATTTTTAGGTATGAATCCCAAGGAATTAGTCAAAATGAATTGGCAGAAATGACGGTTAAAGATGCTCCGACGGTAACAAGAATCATTGATTTATTGGTTAAAAAAGGTTTGTCAGAACGCACCATGGCAGAAAATGACCGTCGGAAATTTAACATTACTTTGACTGATGCAGGCAGAAATAAATTTGACGAAGCCTATCCAATCGTAGCAGAAGTCAGAAGGAAAGGTTGGGGTGATTTGGACGATGCAGATTATGCAACGCTTGTGAGAATTTTGGATTCAATTTATGCAAACATCACCGTGTAAATTACGACATTTCTCCTGCAATTGAATGCTTCAAAACCTTTTTAACAACTTGAATATCAACGCTTTGCCCCAAAGCAAACATCAATTTTGTTATGGCTGCCTCGGTCGTCATATCTGCCCCACTAACTACGCCGATTTCTTGCAAATACTGACTTGTTTGGTATCGTCCTTGCGTAACTCGTCCGCCATTGCATTGCGAAACATTAAAAATCACAATCCCTTTTTCAACAAATTCCTTCATTAATTGTAAAAACCAATCAACCGTTGGGGCATTTCCAGAACCAAAAGTTTCCAAAACAACTCCTCTTAATCCCTTGATTTCTAAGATATTACGAACTACTTTTTCAGTAATTCCAGGAAATAATTTTAAGATTACTACATTTTCATTCAATGACTTATGAACCCTTAAAACTGCCTCAGATTCAAAGTGCTTCAAGTATGGTTTGTTGTATTCAATTTTGATTCCTGCCTCGGCTAAAACGGGATAATTTTCTGATTCAAAAGCATTGAATTGTACGCTCTCATGCTTTCTGGCACGGTTTCCACGCAATAAAACTGAATTGAAATAAATGCAAACTTCCGAAATAATGGGATGGTTATTAGTTTGTGCCGATGCAATTTCAAGAGCCGTGATAAAATTTTCCTTTGCGTCGGTTCGGGCAACGCCAATGGGCAATTGAGCCCCCGTGAGTATGACAGGTTTATTAAGGTTTTCTAATAAGAAACTCAACGCAGAAGCGGTATATGCCATGGTATCCGTGCCGTGAAGAATTACAAAAGAGTCATATTTATCGTAATTTTCTTCAATAATTTCCGCTAACATAGCCCATGTTTCAAGATTCATGTTGGAAGAATCAAGCAATTCATCAAAAGTAAGCACTGAAATCTCAAAATCTAAACGTGCCATTTCGGGCAAATTATCAGGAATTTGAGCAAAATCGAATGGTACTAAACTATCCGTTTTGGCATCATAGACCATTCCCAAAGTGCCTCCCGTGTAGATTACAAGCACTTTTACATCATCTTTGCCGTCGGCTTTTGTTTTTATTTTAATGGTTTTCATATAATGTAACCCGAACTTTCCAGTTCGGATTGAAAAATTTTTATTTTGTTCCGAACTGGAAAGTTCGGATTACAGATTAACCGAACTGGAAAGTTCAGGTTACAGATTAACCGAAACGGAAAGTTCGGGTTACAGATTAACCGAAATGGAAAGTTCGGGTTACAGATTTTTCGCATTCACACCTGTTTGTTCAATCACATTCTCAACGCTAATTTGCATCATATCCGCCACTTTCTGAGCGATAATTTGCAAGTAAACTGGTTCATTTCGTTTACCTCTATATGGGACAGGTGCGAGATAAGGAGCATCAGTTTCAAGAACGATATGCTTCGAATCAAGGTGAGGCAAAACCTTATCTAAACCCCCGTTCTTGAACGTTGCCACTCCTCCAACACCAATTAAAAAATTCAATTCAATGGCTTTTTGGGCTTCTTCCAACGAACCCGTAAAGCAATGAAAAATTCCCTTTAAATTTGGGTCAGCGTTTTTCTCGATTAATGCCACAGTCTCCCAAAAAGCATTTCGAGAGTGAATATCAATCCAAAGATTATGTTTTTTTGCTAAGGAACATTGCGTTAAAAAAGCCTCTTCTTGTTGTTTTACGAAGGTTTTATCCCAAAATAAATCCATTCCAATCTCACCAATAGCAATGAATTTTTCTTTATTTAACCACTCTTCAACCAAGTATAATTCTTTCTCAAAGTCTTCTTTTACATAACAAGGGTGCAATCCCATCATCGGGAAACATTTATTTGGATATTTTACCGCTAAATCCATCATACCTTGTATGGTTTCTGAGTTGCAATTTGGCATCCATATTTCTGAAATTCCTTGTTCAAAGGCTCTATTCAACATTATTTCACGGTCTTCGGCGAAGGCTTCATCGTAAATATGTGCGTGGGTTTCTATCATTTTTTGGGGTATCACGGAGTTTCTCGGAGTTTTTCACAGAGTAACACTAAGTTTTTTAATTATAAACAAAAACTCAGCGTTACTCTGTGAGACTTTGTGACCTTAATTTCATTCATAAATTCGACCTTTCCAAACTACTTTCACGGGAGAATAATAGAAGAAAATCATGGTCATTTGCCACCAATTAGCGTAAAACTCGTACAATAAAAGATATTTAATTAGATGAAATTCTTTCAGTTTTATGATAGTTGGCAAAACTGTAATCGTTTGGTTTAACCATTTAATGAGCCAAATTATTCCCGCCAATTTCCACGAAAATACGAATCCAGTAATTACTAAAATCGGTAAAAATAAGGCTTGCAAAAATAACAGTCCTACAATCCACCAAGGACATTGCAACGCTCCGACCATCCAGCGTTTACGTTGATGCAAAAATTCTTTTAAGGTAGTAATCGGCAACGTTTGATTAAATACTTCCTGATTTATTGTATTCTTAAAACCAAACCCTTTTTTCACAACTTCATGGAATAATGCAAAGTCCTCGGTGATTGAAAATGGAATTTTTGCATAACCTCCCGTTGCTTCGTAAGCCTTGCGAGTGACAGCAGAATTATTACCCAAACCCGTTAGAGGAATCTTTAAATCTGCCGCAATTTTCAGCAATGTCAGTGCATGAAGCCAATCAATTGATTGAAAGTGATGCCAAATTAGATTGCCTTTGATAGAAGTAATTCCTACTTGATGCCCAATTGAAGAATCCTTTTCAAAATTGGCAATCATACCATTTATCCAATGAGGATTTACGGTAACGTCTGCATCACAAATCAAAAAATATTCTCCCGTTGAGTGTTCGTAAAGATTCGCTAAAACATTTGCTTTACCTCTTTGATTATTAATAATGTTCTGAATATCAATTAATTGAAATTGAGATTTATCTTTTATAAATTCTGAAATTACTAAAAAAGTATTATCAGTAGAATTATCATTACCAATCAAAATCTGTAAAGATTCAGTTGGATAATCAAGGTTCTCAATTGATTTCAAGCAATTAAGAATGTTATTCTCTTCATTTCTTGCGGCAATCCAGATAGTTATTTTTGGGTAGTTCATAATAAGGACAACGGTATTAACTTAAACAACCAATTCTATTTTTGGACATAATCAGATTACAAATCAATGATCTAAATTAAAGTGATTTAAAAACAAATCCTTGCTCTGAAAAGTGTTCTAAAACCTTCGGTAAAGCATATATCATATTTTTACTGGCTTTTACACTATCATGGAAAAGAACAATTGAACCTTTTTCAGTATGTTGCAACGTTTTCGATAAAACTCGCTCTTGTGAGATACTTTGGTC
>JAYUIP010000793.1:0-4473 GCA_043765945.1 Arcicella sp. | reverse complement strand
GAATGCCAAGAAACTGTAAAAAACAAAACAGCTTATATTCTTGCCTGTTTAGATATGATATCTAAGAAGACTAATTCATTAAAAGATTTTCTAACCTTGAATCTTAATGATCAAAACTTCATCCGCTGAATCCGAACCGCATTTAAAATCGCTAAAAGTGCTACGCCCACATCGGCAAAAACTGCTTCCCACATGGTTGCTAATCCGCCCGCACCCAACATTAAAACAATAGCTTTAACAGCAAAAGCAAGGCTTATATTTTGCCAAACAATTCGCTTGGTTTGCTTCCCAATATTAATCGCCATGGGAATTTTACTGGGCTTATCGTCTTGAATGACCACATCGGCAGTTTCAATGGTGGCATCACTGCCCAAGCCACCCATCGCAATTCCTACATTACTTAACGCCACAACGAGGGCATCATTCACACCATCACCTACAAAAGCAACGGTTTCATTTTTAGCTTTTAACTCCTTGACTTTGTTTACTTTATCTTCGGGTAAAAGGTCGCCAAAGGCATTGATGATACCCAATTTATCCGCTATGAATTTTACCACATTGCTTTTATCACCACTTAACATCGTGGTTTTTACGCCCATTGCCTTCAATTTATCAACCGTTTCTCGGGCATCTTTTTTAATGAAATCTGCAATGGTTAAATATCCCACAAACTGTTTATCATACGCTATGGCAATCAAAGTATAGACAATCGTAGTTAGATCAATATCATATCTGATATTGAATTTATCCATCAATTTAAAATTACCTACCAATAATTCTTTTCTATCGATAATTGCTTTTAATCCGTGTCCTGCAATTTCTTCAACGTCTTTTAGTTCCTTATCTATCTTTATTTCTCCCACAAACTCATGAATGGCAGTGGCTACGGGGTGCGTACTCTTACTTTCCAAAGTATTAACCATACCCAAGATTTCGTCTTTGTTAAATTCGGGTTTAAAGACCACTTCTTGCACCTTAAAAACGCCTTCGGTCATGGTTCCTGTTTTGTCCATTACCACGTTCTGAATATTGGCAATAATGTCCAGAAAGTTGCTTCCTTTAAACAAAATACCATTTTTTGAAGCCGCTCCAATACCGCCAAAATAGCCCAAAGGAATAGAGATTACCAAAGCACAAGGACATGAAATAACTAAGAAAACCAAGGCACGATATAGCCAATCTCTGAAAACATAATCATTTACCACAAAATAAGGAATCGCCACAATTAGAACTGCCAAAAGCACGACAATGGGCGTATATATCTTGGCAAATTTCCTAATAAATAATTCCGTTGGGGCTTTTTGGGCGGTGGCGCTTTGCACCATTTCCAAAATTTTCGAAAGTTTACTATCGGTATAAGCGGTGGTTACTTTCACCAAGGCAATCGTATTTAGGTTTATCATTCCTGCCAAAACTATTTCGCCTTTTGCTTTGGTATCGGGTTTACTTTCGCCCGTGAGTGCAGCGGTGTTAAAAGAGGCTGAATCAGAAATTAACTCACCATCCAAGGCTAATTTTTCACCCGATTTTAGTTGAACAATACTGCCCAATCCTACGCTTTCGGCTTTTACGGTTTTAGGTTTATCGTTTTCCAGAAGGGTTACTTCGTCTGGGCGTTGGTCGAGTAGGGCTTTAATATTGCCTTTGGCTCTGCGAACTGCCAAGGTCTGGAAAATCTCTCCGACGGCATAAAACAGCATCACCGTCACGCCTTCGGGATATTCACCAATGGCAAAAGCACCGACAGTGGCAATGGTCATTAATAAAAATTCAGAAAATATCTCGCCTTTGCCAATACTCTCAAAAGCCTCTTTTATGACGGGTAAACCTACGGGGATATAAGCCAAGACGTATAAAGCAATGCGTATCCAACCCGTGAACCATTCGGATTTGAAGTAATAATCCAGTAAAATGCCCATCATCAGTAAACTAAAACTAATAATAGCAGGCAAAAACAGTTGGAAAATGCTTTGATTTTCACCGCCCGAATGGTCGTGTCTATCATCGTCTGAATGTTCCTCTTCGTGGTTATGCCCTTTGTGGTCATCGTGTTTATGACCCTCATGGATATGACTATCACTTTTTGAGTTACTACCTATCAATATATCCGTTGCATCGGCTTGCTGATATATTTTTTCTTCCTGCGTACAGCAAAGTTGTTTGCCGTCTTTGTCGTAAATATGTTCGTGTTCCATTCGTTAACTGAAAAGTCTAATCGACAAATTTAAGCGAAAATATAGTGCAACAGGTAGACAAAATGGCATTTAAAAAGAAACAAAAAAATCGGAACAAAATCCCGATTTTCATTAAATAAAAATATGGAATAATCCAATATTATCTTTTTGTTTATAAACAATATTTTTTTGTGAATACCACTTCTTTTTAAACCAAAATACCACGACCACGCTTAATTTCTGGGGGCGATAAACCCGATGCAGACAGGAATTGATGCTGGAAACGGACTTTTTTTGAGAAAACCCTCGGGAGATTTTGGGACGAATATTGATGCCAAAATTATAAGACCCGTAGTTGGGTTAAGATATCTACTTCCATTTTTGATAGATTCAGAAGTGAAGTTTGATTCGAGAGGTAATATTCGCTTTCAATTATCGGGTAAACAACACTGGGGGTGGATTGAGCATTAAATTCTGAGTATTGAAAATCAGAAATATGATAATCATCGTAAAGCTCATTGCGTTTAATCATAGTTTCCAACAAACAGATTTAATAGATTTGAAATTATATCTAATATTTTGATAATCAGATAATTATATAAAACAAATCCAGAATTGTGTAAGACAATACTTGTTTATATTACGGAACTTTATCTCAATAAATCCATCAAACAATTTAACAATGAAAAATTCAAAAGCGTGTATTGATGCCTGTTTAGCCTGCATGGTTGAATGTGAGAAATGTACCACCATGTGCATCAGCATGGGTGGCATGGTAGAATGCTTAAAAGCCTGCCGTGATTGTGCGGATATTTGTGTTTTATGTGCCAGATTATGTGCCAGAGATTCACAATTTTGTGATGATATTTGTGCATTATGCGTAAAATGTTGTGAGACTTGTATGGCAGAATGTGCTAAGCACGGTGACCATTGCAAGGCTTGTATGGAAGCCTGTAAAAGATGTGCTGAGGCTTGTAAAATGTAAAAACATAATTCTCTTGGCAGAACTCTTTAAAAGGACGTTCTACCAAGAGAATTTTAAAATTCAAGAAACAGAAATTTACCAAACTACTCCTATTATCATGTTTCAACGTGATGAATTTTACCTCTTTTTAACTCAATGTGTCAATGTTTATCATAAATTTCATTCATGTCACTTTCGGGCATACAATAATTTTCGTGTAATTAATCTTATATCAAAATCAAAATCATGGTTCCGTTCCACTCATGCCCATCATCAAAGCATCTTCAATAATGGTTACGGTACTCTACCGTTCTTAAACTTTATATTTAATATAAAATTCTAAAAATTAACACTTTACCTGTTATGCGAATCAGGGGTTAGATATTAGCCAATACAATTAATGCAGCCGCTAATTTTCCAAAGATGTGGACGTTTAATCCACTTTCAGACCTAACAAATGATGCGTTTTGAATATTTGTTAATTGAATTACCCAATTAAATAGTGATTCTATGGGTTGTCTGACCACAGATATTGCTGTATTGTAAAGGTCTTTATATGCTTTGTCAAACTGTTTTAATAATGGACACATACCTTTAACATCTTTAATTGGTGTCATAAGCTGATTGCCTATTATATTCATAGTTTGATCTAAACTTTTATCACAATAGGCTTTATCTAAGAAAGTAGCTTCTGCCAAAGAGACTTCTAAAACAGGGTTCAATGCTGTCAAATCATGAGCAGAAGCAGGAGTTACACCCACTTTTTTAGGGAATGGAATAGTTCCAGTCCGTCTTTGTCCAAGTAAATGTAATTTTGAACCGTAATAATGTAGCTTTTTAGTCGCACAATATCCTTTACTGGTTATTTCAGGGGCAACTTTCCCCGCTCTTTTATGTGAACAAGTAATAATAGGTAAGGAATCTCCTATCAAAATGTCCATTTCTTTGGGAAATTGACCATGATTTTCGATAATACGTTCGACCAACAAGGGAAAAGCATCTGCAATCCGATTAAGTCTATCATTGAACGTTTGGTAAGATGGAAGAGTCGGAAACCAACTTTTCCAGTATTTGATGATGTGTTTATGAATAGATTTTACTTTATATTTCTCTTCATAAGCCACACAAAATAGATAAATAGTGATGATTTCTTCATCAGTTATTTGACCCTCTTGCCCATTAGGGCTGAATCGCTGAACATTCCAGCGAAGGTAGTCGTTATACTCATCACAGACGTAATAGTATAACTTGATAAGTAGGAGTTCGTGCATGAAATCCTAACTCAATTTAAACTACGTCTGTTTTTTTTGCATAATCTAACCCCTGATTCGCATA
>JAYUIP010000792.1:0-1496 GCA_043765945.1 Arcicella sp. | reverse complement strand
AACTCAGAATTGAGGCTTATGGAACGGTTGATGAATTGAATTCTTACGTAGGATTGTTACGTGACCAAGAAATAAATAACCATAGAAAAGATATTTTGAAGGAAATTCAAGACCGCCTTTTCACGATTGGCTCAATTTTGGCTTCTGAACCAGAACAGACCAAAAAACGCATTCCAGATCTCCACGAAAGCGATATTGAATTGTTGGAAAGAGAAATGGACAAGATGGATGAAAGCCTCGAACCGATGCGTTTTTTCATTCTTCCAGGTGGGCATCAATCCGTCTCGTTTGGACATTTAGCAAGAACAGTTTGCCGTAGAGCCGAAAGGATTACGTTAAGATTAGCCCAAGAGATGGAAGTTAATGAATTGGTAATCAAATACTTAAATAGACTTTCAGACTACCTTTTCGTATTATGCAGAATGATGATTAAAGAATTAAATATAGAAGAAATCTCGTGGAAACCGAGAGTGTAATTTAATTGTGAATTAGTGAATTGTGAGTTGTGAATAAAATCATAACTCACAACTTAAAAATCACTCAATAAAACTATGACAGATACATTGCAAATAGACATTCATCCGATTGAAAAATCGAGAATTGATACGGTTGATTTTGACAACCTTATTTTTGGACGTTCGTTCTCCGACCACATGTTGTCGGTAGATTATCAGAATGGCGAATGGCAAACGCCCCAAATTATTCCATTTGGTGATATTACATTTTCGCCAGCCATGATGTCTTTGCATTATGGACAAGCCATTTTTGAAGGAATGAAAGCCTATAAAAGTCCTACGGGAGAGATTTTGGTTTTTCGCCCAGAAGAAAACTGGAAGCGTTTGAACAAATCTGCTGAACGTATGTGTATGCCGCCAGTGCCAGAGGAAATTTTTATGGAAGGGCTTTCTGAGCTTCTCCGCCTTGATTCTGACTGGATTCCTGAAAAAGAAGGCTCTTCGATGTACATTCGCCCTTTCATGTTCTCGACGGATGGATACGTGGGTGTGAGTCCATCGAAGGGTTATAAGTTCATGATTTTCACTTGTCCAGTTGGGGCGTATTATACGAAGCCAATTCGGGTTCGAGTTGAAACACAGTATATCCGTGCGGCACACGGAGGCGTTGGTTTCTCGAAAAATGCGGGTAATTATGGAGCGTCATTGTATCCAACAAAAAAGGCAGCGGATGCAGGATATGACCAAATCATTTGGACGGATGCCTCGGAACATAAGTACGTAGAGGAAGCTGGAACGATGAACCTATTGTTTTTAATCGATGGCAAATTAGTAACGGCTCCAACGGGCGATACTATTTTGGACGGGGTCACTCGCAAATCAGTCATTCAAGTGGCTCGTGATTTTGGGATGGAAGTGGAAGAACGCCAATTATCCATCAAAGAATTAACCGAAGGAATCACTTCTGGACGAGTGCAAGAAGCATTTGGAGCGGGAACGGCAGCCGTGATTGCACCGATTGCCACGATTGGTTATGAGGGT
>JAYUIP010000791.1:0-1496 GCA_043765945.1 Arcicella sp. | reverse complement strand
AACTCACGCCCGAGGACATTTTATCCAAAATCCGTTGGTCTTCATCCTTCAAAACAGCATGACGTTCTGGAATCATTACTGCCCCAACCACTGAGTTTTCTTGATGTTTACGCCAAATAGTATATGCTTCTGGTAAACTCGTAACGGGTATGAAATCAGGGGCAGGAACACCCACAAAAACGGGGTAAAAACCGTGCGAAACCACATCATCAACCCAAATGGTCAATTCATCTTTGGTAAATTTTCCAGCGGGACGATAAATGATTTTAGGGATTTCAAGTGATTGGAGGTGGTTTTTGGCAAATTCAAACGGGTCATGAGCACTCAAAAAAGGGAAAGGTCTAACTTCTTCCGTCCGAGCCGATTCGTCTTGAACGTCATACACAACCAGAGCATCAATATCCAATGAATATAAACGAGCTAAGGTTTTTTCAGCAATCTCAATGACTCTTTGTGGTTCAACTTGTTCTTTCGGTGGCGTAATTCCGTACAATAATATGCCCGACTCTTTCGACTTTATTCTATCTAAAAACATAAATTTTTGAAAATTTTTTACCTCACAAAGATAATGTATTTTTCATCAGAGCAAACTTGTAAGAGATAATTTATCTATTATTCATCAAAATTTCCAAATATTATTTGGTTTGATATTTTAAAAATAACCACAAGGCAAAAAGAAATAGTGTTTATTACTAAACAAACTAAATAAAACTTTTAGACATTTTCTTAGTGTCTTCGTGCCTTAGTGGCAAACCTATACCTTCAAAAATACCTTCTTCCGATACAGAATCCATGAGAAAAACCAGCAAAGTAATACGAAGCTAATCGCATACACCAAAGCACCGTTCGAGTTTCCAAAAATTGGATGAAAAAGATGCCAATAAAGCCAATCAGAAAAGGTAATTTCTCCATCGCCTTCCTTTATGGGAATTAAGCCAAAAACGATGGCAAAAACTTCGGAAATTCCGTAGGCAAAAATTGAATTCATGCCAAAAACATGGAAAAATTTAGTCCACTTTGTGTTTCCTTTTAAATCTATTATCCAAATAAGAATCGACAGAATAATTAAATCAATGCCAACGGTGATTAAGACAAAACTGCTCGTCCACAATTTTTTATTAATTGGAAAAACAGTATCCCAAATCAAAGCAAGTACAACTAATCCAATTCCCCAAACAACCATTTTTCTGATTCTTTGAATAATTTTCCCTTCGGCTTCTTGTATGTAAATACCCGTCATATAGCCCAGAAGCGTGTTTCCCAACGATGGAAGCGTACTTAAAATACCCTCGGGATCAAATGGTACACCCTCTCCGTGATAAAGATGATTAGGTCCCATTATCAGTAAATCTAATTTTCTCTGGGCATTCGTAAGTAGTTCATATTCAACGCCTCTATCGCCCATGAACCACATAATTGCCCAATATAAAAGCAGAATACCTGCCGTCAAATAAGGCAAGTATTTTCGTTCAACCGTTAGAACAATAAACGAAACT
>JAYUIP010000790.1:0-1497 GCA_043765945.1 Arcicella sp. | reverse complement strand
ATCGGATGAATTGAGAGGTGTTTTGAATTTACTGTTGTCTTCACAGATAATCGGACGATGATTTCGAGTAGTCTTTGAAGACACACAGAATAATGAGGGGTTGTTTTTGAGCCGAACAGAGAAATTAATTGGCTCATGAGGACTTTATAAATAAAAATAGCCTTTCAAAATTTTGAAAGGCTATTTTTGTTTAATTAGAAAAAATTAAATAAAATTTATTGAAATGCTATTAAGCATATTCTTCCTCTCTTGAATTAATACTATCTTGTATTCCTAAGCGAATGATATATTCAAGATTGGAACTAATGTTTTTAAGTTGAATTCGTTTAAAAAAATCTTCTGAACCTAATTCTAAATAAAGTTCTCCAAAGATTTGCTTGGCGTTGTATGTTACCATACTTTGTACACCAGAAAAATCTATAATAACTTTAATATTTTTTTTCAATAATAAACGAATTTCATCAGCAATTTTTTTGCCTAATTCATCATCACTTATAATTTGTCCGTATTTTGCTAATTTAAGTTCCATATCATTTTAAGGTTAATATTTGATAAACGAATCTATATGATATTTAGTTTGATGTTATTTAAAACATTTTTCTCCTCTTCTTTTAGTATGTCATCCATTGCGACAGGTTTTTGTAAAGGGATATTCAAATATACAATAGTTCCTTTCCAATATCCACAATTATCAAATATCTTTTTTCCATTTTGATTTTTATAGCTTACGCCTTCTGAATAAAGGTGAAAAATCCCACCTGTAATGGTTGCAATCTCATCCAGTACCCACAAGCCACTTCCCATGTGAGAGGTTTTAGGTTTTGATGTTACATTCCTCTGAATAGCTTTTTGCAAGATTTGTTTTGAAGGTAAATCTCTAAATTTTGCCATACCTTCTTTCAATGTACTAATAATACCATTCCCTGTGTCCACACAACCAATTTCAATTTTTGACCTACTTCCCTCTGCAACTAAAATTGATTGTGGATCGTCCAATGCGTGTTTCCAAAAATTAAATAAAATTTCAGAGACACAAGTTAAAATCATCTCAGAGATGTTGTAGTCATTATAAAAACCTATTATTTGAGGAGCATATATTTTATACAAATTATCCTTTGTCAAAGAATTACCTCTAATCATGGGCTGTGGAGCAATGATTAAGTTATTTTCCTGTCGAATTTTCAAAGATTCGTACAATTGTTGCTCTTCTTTGATTGGGATGTTATTGATGACTCCTTCCATTAAATCGCCAAATCCGTAACGATGCAAATCTGAAAAAATATTTTTCTCTTCAAAAAAATAAACGTGGGGATTTGCAAAACAGTTTTTCTTGTAAGCAAAATCCATCCACTTATATAAAAGCATTATACCAATTACGGAGATTTTATGGTAATTCCTGCATTGAACAATTACGTTGGGTTCATATTTATTTATTTTAGAAAAAATTAAGCCAAATTTTAGTAGAAAATCATCAATTGTATTGTGATTAAAGTGTTT
>JAYUIP010000789.1:0-1499 GCA_043765945.1 Arcicella sp. | reverse complement strand
GCTTCTGAGGCTTCTTTATCGGTTTGGAAAATGCCATCAATCGTCAAACCATAAAATGATGAAATTGGGCGACCTTGCTGGGTGTAAGAAACCGTACCCGTTGGCAAGCGGAGGTTTGAAAACCCTGGATACAATGTCGCTGGATTGCCATTTGTGCGAGTTACTTCATTGCGATACGTTGAAAAAACAACGCCGAGGCTATAACCAAAATCCTTACCCGCTTTTCCATCATAATTTATCCCTAATTCAACGCCACGGTTCACCATTTCTCCAATATTACGAAAAGGAGCTGTGGCAACTCCCTGAGAAAATTGCACTTCAACAGGAAATAACATATCAGAGGTAGTACGACTGAAAACATCCAAAGAAACGCTTAATTTATCTTTCAGAAAACGAGCATCTAAACCCATATTTGAAGAAGTTGTGGTTTCCCATTTAGCCGTTGAATTTCCGAATTGCGTTAATTCGTATCCTTGCGTAGGGGATGATACTGAACCCGTTAGGTTATAAAATGAATTTTCGGGAGCTGATCCAAACGTTGAGAAAGCATTATAATTACCAATTTCTTGATTACCCGTTTGTCCCCATCCGAAACGTAATTTTAGAAAACTCACGGCAGGCAAACTCTGCATGAATCCTTCTTTACTCAAAACCCAACCCACACTTGCTGCGGGGAAAGTTGCCACTCTAAAATCCTTGGCAAAACGAGAAGAACGGTCACGACGAAGGGTTAGATCCAAAAGATATTTATCATCAAAAATATAGTTTACTTTTCCAAATTCAGAAGCTAAACTCCACTCTCCTGCGGTGTTTGAGTTGGTGATTTCTTTACTACCAGCATTCAAATAACGGTTAGCTAAATCATCCGAAACAAAACCAGTTCGTCCACCCACAAGCGATTCGAAGTAACTTCTGATTGATTCCGTTCCAACAATTAAGTTGATTTTATGACGATTGGCGATGGTTGTGTTGTAAGTTGCAGTGTTATACCAAGTCCACGTCCAGTCGTAGCTATTGTTGGCTGATAACGAGTTTGTTCCAACAGCCTCGGCAGATTCTGGGTCGTTGGCACGATAATTACGTTGGTTAAACAAGGTATAATCAATTCCAAAACTGGTTTTCAAAGTTAATCCTTTCAAAATATCTGCCTCGGCATACATATTTCCAAATAAACGAATTTCCTTGCCTTTGTTATCTTTATTTCTAAATAATTCAGCAACTGGGTTACGTGAATTACTCAACGCTGGGTCGCCCGCTGTTCCTGCAAAATAGCCCTTGATGTCGGTCACGGGTATGTATGGTTGCATTCTGTAAGCAAACGAAACGGGATTACTTTCACTTTGATTACCGTTGGTTTGTCCAACTCGCTCACCGTAAGCCACTTGCATATTCTCACCGATTCGGATTTTCTTAGAAACACTAAATTCAGTATTTGCACGCAATGAATAACGCTTGAAACTGGTATATTGCATGATACCTTGTTGGTCAAAATAGTTCAT
>JAYUIP010000788.1:0-1499 GCA_043765945.1 Arcicella sp. | reverse complement strand
ATTATTTACAACCCAACTTTCCTATTCAAACCCCGCCAAAGAAAATAATAAAAAGGATTCCAAGAGGTTGGTCGCCATGATAGTTTTGAGGCTTTATTATTCCAATCAATCAGGGCTTTGAAAGAGGTTTGAAAACTGTTTTTTGAGAATTCTTGAAGGGTATTTTCGTTTGAATTATTAGCAAATAACTTCAGTTCCTCTTCAATAAATTCATTTTGTAATTTTGATTGGTCTTCCGAAATAATATTTTTAAGATTTGGGTAATTCAGATTACCCAAACGATACAATCTTTCAGAAATCCACCATAAAGTCTTGCGGTCAAATTTCACGTCTGGCACTTGATTAGTCTCATTCAAAACACCATTTTCACCTAAGAAAAAAGGTTTATAAATAGATAAACATGGATTGGAAGTACCTGTAATCCAAATAGTTACGGGTTTATCTTTCCTGATTTCAACAACCATAGAACCAACGGTATGGCTCGGATTTAATTTCCCCGATGCGTGCATACATACATCACTCGTAGAGGCTTTATGAGGAGCAAATTTATCATCAGGAAGATGATGAGAAGATAAGATTTCAATGGCAGATTTTACTGAAAAACCTTCTTGGTTTCCGCCTTGCATGGTCGTATTTTGACGAACTTTACAGCCACTCGCCCATGACATCAGTGGGTCGGAATAGGCTTTCATAAAATTAAAATTCCCAGTTTTAAACCAGCCTTTTTCTTTGGCAAAATTAATGGCATTTTCCGAAATCAAATCGTAGTCCTCTTCTATCGTTAATCCGTTTGAAATACTCCCGAAATGCTTCACATTTTTAGCAACCCATTCATTTCCAGCCGTTTCCAGAATCCATGCTTCTTCTTTATCGGCAATTATGAAGGAATTATGGTAGAAAAAATCACGGTTTTGATAACCTCCGCAAGCATCTTGTCCATAAGATTTCAGTAAATCTGTCACACAAATCAAGGCTTCATTCGCAGTTGTTGAACGTTCGAGAGCAAGTCTCAATAAGTCCATTCCTGTAAGTCCTTTAATAGTTTTCTGAAATTTCACTTTGGTAAAAATTGCTTCATTTCCAATTGTTACGCCGTATTCATTAACGCCCATTTCGGCACCCCACATCCAAAACGGTTTTGAAAGAATTACCTCAAAAGTTTCTTCTACTTGCGGAACGTCAATGTAGGTGCATCTAAGCGTTTTTTCGTTGTGTTTCAACCTTGGAAAACGCACAATTGCTTGAGCTTCATTGGGTTCACGGTCGGAATTTTTACCAAAAATCAGGGAATTATTTTTTGTTGCTGAGGGTAAAGCTATGAAGGTATCGCACATGATTGAGAAGGTTTTGGAGGGAAATATGTGCAATTTAAGAAACTTATTTCAAAAAAAGGGACGAATGCTATTCGTCCCTACTTCTAAGTCACGATGAATGACTATCTTTTAATCCCCTCTGCCCCTCTAAACATGATTGAAGTCGGAATTAATCCTAACAACTTT
>JAYUIP010000787.1:0-4484 GCA_043765945.1 Arcicella sp. | reverse complement strand
CATAAAACTTTAATGAGCGTATTTGTCCTTCCGTAAAAACACTCCATTTTTCATCAATATTGTATTTTAAGTTTAAAATATTCCAACTTCCTAAATCAAAATTTTGAGCATAGAATATGTTTGAGGAAGCCAATATTACATAAATTACTAAAAAAAACCTTACCATAAACGCACAAATCTTGAATTAAAATATTTCATAAAAATCTGACTAACAGACCATTAAACTATTTATGCTTAACAGTTCTCATTTGAATTATATCCACAAGAAAAGCAAATGCCATGGAGAAATAAATATACCCTTTCGGTATTTCAAAATGGAAACCTTCGGCTATCAAAGAAACCCCAATCATCATCAAAAAACAAAGTGCTAAAATTTTAAATGAAGGATGTTGTCTGATAAAATTACTGATTGGTTTGGAGGCAATCAACATAATTATAACCGTTACAACCACGGCGGTGTACATAATCCAGAGTTCTTGAACCATACCTACGGCAGTAATAATTGAATCAATTGAAAACACTAAATCCAATAATATCACCTCGGAAAGTAATCTTTTAAAGCTACTTTTTTCAGGAACATCCGAAATTTCAGTTTGCTCAGTTTCTGATTTAAGGTAAATTTCTTTAGTGCTTTTATAGATTAAAAACAACCCTCCTAAGATTAAAATAATGCCTTTACCCGTGAAATCAATTTCAAATAAAGAGAACAAGGTTTTATCCAATTGCAATATCCACGAAATGAAAGCTAACAAAATCAACCTCATTACCATTGCCAAACCAAGTCCCCAGTATCGCAGTTTATTCCGCTGATTTTCAGGAAGTTTGTCCGCTAAAATGGAGATAAAGATGATGTTATCAATGCCTAAGATTACTTCCAAGGCAATTAGAGAAATTAATGGAATAATTACGTCAGTCATGTTTTTTTAAGATTTAGAATAATATTACGAAACTTATTAAAAATATCTCCTTAAATAATCACGCCATACCATGGCAGAGTATGTACAAACTGATAAAATTTAGGGAAGATTTCTATGCTTTGAAGAATAAGGCAAAGGTAATTATTTCCACTTCACAAGATCTTGTTGAAGAATTAAAAGAATATTAGATTTGTGAGTGCTGCTAAATTAAATAATTCTTAAATGACCTTTAAAATTATTTAACAAACGTATTTAAAAGAAAATCCCTTCTAACCGTTTTGAACGTTCAGAAGGGATAAAATTCTAAAAATTAACTTTTGCTCCTATTGATTAAGGAATTATGTTCTTATCAATTCCCCCTCACTTCTTAACCACCAACCGCTGTCCAACACTCACCGCAAAACCCTTAATATTATTCCATCTCACAAGCTCATCCACCGTTACACCATATAATTTTGAAACCCTAAAAACTGTCTCTCCTGCTTGCAGCGTATGATATTGAAAATTATTATTACCATTACTCGAAGAAACAGTTGTACTATTATACCTCTTCGTAGACGTTGGTTCTGAATAAACTACTGGCTTTGTAGCACCTCCCAGAATCATTATTTCTTGCCCAATTTCAACCATATTTTCCGTTAAATTATTCCACTGTTTTAGATTCTCAACCGTCACGTTATGAATCTTTGAAACTCTATAAATCGTCTCTCCTGCTTGAATGGTATGAATGATTTTATAGTTTGGTTTCGTACTCGCTGGGGCAGGCGTAAAAGGCTTATTTACTGTTGAAGGTGGTGGCATTGGCTGATAAACCGTTGTTAAATTATTACTGGCACTTGCGGACGTTGTTGTTGGCGTTGGCTGATAAACCGTTGTTGAATTATTGCTGACACTTGCGGACGTTGGTGGTGGCGTTGGCTGATAAATCGTCGTTGGATTATTGCTACTTGGAATCGCTACGGGCGTTGTTGTTACGGTGGCGGTTCCGATATTCTCAGAAGGAGTAGTCACAATCTCTCGAATTATTGTAGTATTTGTACCGTTTTTGTTTACAGGTGGCTGATTCTCAGCGGGATACGTGTAGATTGCCGTAACCACTTCCCCCGCTCTCACCGCTCCCGTTACGGGCGTACTACTCGACTGATAAACCCTAATAGTCTGTCCAATTCTCAACGGAGTACCTGAATACATATCATTCAAACTATACAATTCATCGACTGACATATTATACATTCTCGAAATACTAAAATATGTTTGTTTGGGTTCAACCGTATGATTTTTTACGATTTTGTCACTCGAATTTAAGGATGTATTCGTAACTGCTGGCGGACTGTAAACCGTTGTTGAAATGGGTTTATTTGAAGGTTGAGATGTGGTAGTTGTGGGCGGATAAGTAATCGTTGTTATGGTTGAATTTGAGGTATTCGATTTCGTAATAACAGGCTTGGTTGAAGTAATTCCCAAATTTTGGTCAGATTTTGTTTCAAAAATCGTAATCTCTGGTGTTGTATTTTGGGGAACAATCACAGGTTTTTTCACGGGCTGACCGTTGGGTTGGCGAGGCGTTGGGGTGATAATGGGCGTGTCTTCCATAACAATAATTTTCTTATCATCGGGAAACTGCACATATTCCACACTTTGTCCTTCTGGACGGGTTTCAATTAACCACAACAAACGCCCTTTTTGCAACCTTTGCACTTGCGTAATGCGGTTTTTTTCCATCAAATCCTCCATCTGCATTCCATACATTTGCGAGATTTTCCAGAGCGTTTCATAACCCAAAACGGTGTGATATGCCACCACAGCACGGCGATCTTTTTTCTTTAAATAATAAACTTCATTCGGAATGATTCTATCGTTTTCGTCAATATCATTGAATTTCAAGAAGCGTTTTAAGTTAATTCCAGCTCTTGCGGCGATACTTTCTGGCGTATCTCCTTGTTGTGCAAGAATACCTTTTTTACCATTAATTTCATAAAAAACAGTCTCATTATTCGTTGCTAACTCCGTTATTTTAACCAAAACTGGAAAGCCAATATCCTGATTCACAGACACTTGCTCTTCCGAAAACTTCTTTTGATTATTCTTTATTTTTAAATCTAAATATAGCTGATTACTCACGGGCAAATACACAATATAATCCTTATCATCGGGAACCGACGACGACCTTAACCAAGCATTATTCACGACCACATCCGACAAAGGGACATCCAATTCTTGGGCAATATCCACCAAATTTTTCCCACGACTATTATTATATTCAAAGAGATAACTGGCATTGGGAGTATTTTTAGATTGATTATACTTTTTTTCCAAAAAATGGCGGTAAGCCAAAAATCTCAAAACGTACCAATCAGTTGAAGAATTAACCGTAATTTCATTTTTATGAGCCCAATCATTATCCGCCATTCTGCGAACAGCTCCCAAACCCAAGCGGTAGGAAAGCAAAGTAGAAATCCAATTTTTCAGCACTAAATTACTCCTTGATAAATAAATGGCAGCCCCTTTTGTGGCGGCGGCAATGTGCTTACGTTCATCCACAACGCCATCAACTCGCATTCCCACCTCTTGGGCAGTCTCCCGCTTAAATTGCCAATAACCCACTGCATTTGAAGTAGAGACGGCTTCTGCATTAAAAGCACTTTCTTGAACGCATAAATATTTGAATTCGTCAGGCACACCTTCCTCCGCCAAAACCTTTTCGATAATCGGAAAATAAAGGTTCATTTTAGTAACGAGCGAATTAAGATATTTGGGATTTGCGTTCAAATTATCAATTTCTCTTTCAATAATTGAACGTGCTTCTCCCTCAATTTTTACATTCACGGAACCCACAAACATATTATTAGGGAGATTCTGAGCCGAGATTTCAGCACAGACAAGTATTGTCAGCAGCAAAAGACACTTTTTCATATAATAAGGAATATTTTATGGGTGAGGCGAAGTTATAAATTCTTAGGTTTTGAGTTGATAAATCACGCATGTATCGCAATTCATTTTTAACAACTTGGCAACTTAAAAACTTAGCAACTTCCGTTTCTTTGTCTAAATCTGTGGCGGTTTTAATAAAATGCAGTACAAAAATAAATAAAAATTTGGATAAAATTTACTGGTATGACTTTTGACAACCCTCAGACTTTCAAAAGGTTAATCAATAAAAATGCCAAGTCGTTAAAAACTATAAGATTTAACGTAATTTTACAGTAAATATTAGGTCGAATGAGTGTGCGGTAAGGTGTGATTTTGAGTGAAAACGAGCATAAATTAAATGGCAGTCTAATTAGTAGGCAATAAAAACACGGAAATGCTGATATATCCATACACATTAAACTGGATTAAAGATTTTAATGACATAAAACATAAACTTGAAAATAGTTTATTCGGATTCGATTGCACTATTGAACACGTTGGCAGTACTTCTGTCCCAAATTTAGACTCAAAACCAATAATTGATATTGACGTTATTTATTATAATTTATCTGATTTTGAAAAGATAAAATCAAGACTATCGGAAATAGGGTATTATCACAATGGAAATCAGGGAATTGAAGAACGAGATGTCTTTAA
>JAYUIP010000786.1:0-4487 GCA_043765945.1 Arcicella sp. | reverse complement strand
CAATGGAAGCAATAGACAAAGGAGATTTCAAATTTTTGATGTCCGTTGCCTCTGGACCATCGGCAGGGAATCTTTTTGCTCGTTTTTGTCACGGAGATAAAAATATGACTGATAAAGTGAAAGGCTGTTTGGAATATGAAGAACAGCACAATCCAGAGGCGATTTATGCCGAGGTTGTGCATCTTCCAGAGGCTCGCATTGGCAATATCTTAATGCGTCCAGCCGTCAGAAAGTATGAGATTCCTTTTTTAGGAAATGCCTCAGTTGAAAAGTCTTTTCAAATTGATTTAGACGATTTGATGGTTTCAGTTCCTCATGGAAGAAAGGTGGTTTTACGGTCAAAAAGACTCGATAGGGAGGTAATTCCACGCCTCACAACGGCTCATAATTATTCTCGTGGTTTGGGAATCTATAAATTTCTGTGCGATTTACAAGGTCAAGGATTAAACAGTACGTTCAGTTGGGATTGGGGAATTTTGAACGAACAAAATTTTCTCCCTCGGGTGGAATACAAAAATATTATTGTCAGTAAAGCCAAATGGAAAATATATGCCCAAGAATATTCAGCGTTGAAAGGGAAGATTTTTCCCGATAAAACGTTCTGGAAAGAGCTTCAAGCACAATTGAATATTCCACGATATGTGCTGTTGACAGAGGGAGATAATGAATTGTTGATAGATTTTGAAAGTGAAATCTCGCTACAAATTCTCCACCATAAAATCCTCAAAAAAGGATTTGCAACTTTACAGGAATTTTTATCAGGCTCTGAAAATTGTTTTATTGAAGACAAAAACGGAAAATATACCAACGAGATATTGATTCCGTTCAAGGCAATTCATGCAGAAAAACGCAATGGGCAAACTAAACGTATAGACAAAAACGTTCAGAGAGCTTTCATACCTGGAAGTGAGTGGTTTTACGTTAAAATTTATGCAGGAACCAAGTCCATTGAGAAGATTTTGACTGAAATTGTTAAGCCCCTTTGCGAAGAATTAATTGAAGGTGGCGTGATTGATAAGTGGTTTTTTATTCGGTATAAAGACACCGATGAACATTTGCGTTTGCGGTTTCATCATGGGCAAAATTCGCAATTTTGGCAATATGTCATCACGCTTTTACACGAAAAATTAGCTCCATTCATCGAAAATAGAATCGTTAATGGCATTCAAATGGATACGTATAAACGAGAAATTGAACGCTACGGAGACGTGACAATGGAGCTTTGCGAGCAACTTTTTTATTATGACAGTCAAGCCATTGTTAATTTTATAGACTTGCTCGATGGTAGTGAAGAAGGAGAAAAATACCGTTATCTTTTCGGGATTTATGGCATTGATATGATGTTGAACGATTTTGGATTTAGTCTTCCAGAAAAAGCAGAATTATTAAAAAATCTCCAAGCGGGTTTCTTTCAGGAGTTCAATGGTAATAATGCCCTAAATGTGCAACTGAATGATAAATATAGAGTTGAAACTTCCGCCATCAATCAGTTGATGAACAGTAATGAATATGATGAAGGCGTATCGGAAGCTATGGCAATTTTTAAGGAACGAAGTTTTTTGAATAAAGAAATTGTTGAACAATTTAGACAAATGCAGACGCAGCAGGAAGGCGTGATGTTATTTCGTGAGTTATTGCCCAGTTTGATTCACATGACCTTAAATCGTCTATTTATCTCAAAGCAAAGGATTCATGAGTTGGTAGTGTATCATTATTTAGATAAATACTACAAATCACTTATGGCTCGACAAAAATTCAGTAAAAATCTGATTATCAATTAATTAAAAAAATAAACCTTTGAAAACATGAAAAATTGGAGCATAATTTTCGCATTAATTATAAGAACAATAGCGTGTATGGGGCAAGATGCTGTTTATCAACATCCACCGCAAGTTATTGAAGATTTAGTGGTGGGCAAAAGCACCCCAACCGTCAGAACCAATTCAAAAGGGAGTGTTTTATTGATTTTGGAAAACAACCCGATGCCAACCGTCGCAGATTTGGCTGAACCAGAAATCAGAGTGGCTGGTATGAGGATAAATCCCAAAACAAATTCTCTCAGTAGGATTCGTTTTGCAACAAATATTAAGATTCTTTTTATTGATACGAAAGCAGAAGTTGAGGTGAAAAAAATGCCTAAAAACCCTTTGATTAGTAACATAAAATGGTCGCCTGACGAAACAAAATTTGCATTCACCAACAATGTTACAGACGGTATTTCTGACGGTGTAGAGCTTTGGTATGTGGACATGGAAACCGTAGAAGCCCATCGAATTGAAAAAATCAAGGTTAATTCAATTTTTGATTCTCCTTATGATTGGCTGAATGAAGGGAAAAACATTGTGGTTCTAACAGTTCCTCCGAGGATGAATCCGCCAACCCAATTCAACATTGTCAAAGGACCCGTTGTACAGGAAAGTAATGGACAAAAAAGCCCTTCCCGTACCTACCAAGACTTACTAAAAAGTGCTTATGATCAAGCAGTCTTTGATTATTATGCGGAATCGCAAGTTGTGAAAGTGGACATCGCAAAGGGGAAATTATTAAAAATTGGAAAAGTAGCAGTCCATAAAAGCATCAGTGTGTCGCCCGATGGCACTTGTTTGATGACAAAAACAACGCATCGTCCTTATTCTTACACTTTACCGATGAATAGATTTCCAGAAAAAGTTGATGTTTGGCTTACAAAAGATGGCAGTTTCTTGAAAAATATTGTGGACACACCTTTGCAAGAAAATATTCCGATTGGATATGATGCCGTAACGCATCATCCTCGTAATCATACTTGGCGACCAGACGTAAAGGCTTCGTTGTGGTGGTTAGAAGCTCAAGATGGTGGCGACCCCAAGAAAGTGACAGAAGAGAGAGACAAAATGTATTCTTGGAATTTTCCTTTTGAAGGCAACCCTGATGATGTTGTTACGTCAAAATATAGAATAACATATATGTCTTGGGGCAATGAAAAGTTTGCCATGACCTCTGAATATTGGAATGCCACCCGCCGTTATATCAGTAGAATTATTGACCCATCACTCAAAAAAGAGCCAAGATTATTATACGATATTTCTTCGGAAGACATCTATAATCAACCTGGTAATCCAGAGGTGTTGAGAAATAAATTTGGAAAATTTACCGTTGCTATTTCAGATAATGATGAGATGCTCACCTTTGGTGAAGGGGCTTCTGCTGACGGGAATAGACCTTTTATTGAACAAGTAAACCTTTTAACGGGCAAAACCAAAAGACTTTGGCAGTGCGATAAACAACACTATGAATACGCCATTTCGGTTTTGAATTGGAAAGAAATGAAGTTCCTTACTCGCAGAGAGTCATTGACGGAAAACCCGAATTATTTTATCCGTGATTTGTCAAAAGATTCAAGCACTATTGTTGCTTTAACGAAATTTGAACATCCATATCCACAACTAAAAAATGTGCTGAAAAAGGTATTGAAATATAAACGTTCAGACGGAATAGATTTAACGGCTGAACTCTATTTACCTGCTGATTATAATCCCCAAAACGGACCCTTGCCGACTATCATGTGGGCATATCCTGAGGAATATAAAACCCGTGAAGGTGCGAGCCAACAGAATGTTTCTTCCAATGAATTTGTGAGATTACCGTTGCTCTCTCCCATTTATTTTGTAACACAGGGTTATGCCGTGTTGGATAAAGTAAAAATACCAATTATTGGCGATGCGGGCAAGGAAGCAAATGACAGTTTCATCGAACAAATAACGGCAAGTGCCAGAGCCGCCATTGATGAAGGATTACGGTTGGGCGTTGTTGATTCGAGCATGGTTTGCATTGGTGGGCATTCTTATGGGGCTTTTATGACGGCTAATTTATTGACACATACTAATTTATTCAAGGCAGGATTTGCGTGTAGTGGAGCTTATAATCGAACTTTAACACCCTTTGGTTTTCAAACAGAAGAACGTAATTATTGGCAAGATTCAGAACTTTATAATCGAATTTCACCTTTCCAAAATGCCCATAAAATGAAGCATCCATTATTGCTTTTTCATGGAGATGCTGATAATAATCCTGGAACATTTACGCTCCAAAGTGAACGTTATTTCTTGGCTTTAAAAGGACTTGGAGCCACTACAAAATACGTAAATCTCCCTCACGAATCGCACGGATACAGAGGAAAAGAAAATCTATTGCAAGTCTATTTTGAGATGAATAATTGGATTAAAAAATATGTAATAAATAAAGAATTTTCAATGAAAAAATAAACCTTAAAATTGAAATAATTATGAGAAAGACTGTTGGAAACTTAATTGAGAATATTCTCAATAGACCCGCAAACATCAATAAAATTGAATTTTTAACCGATGAAATGTCCTTACAAGTACGTGGTGGCGACCGTGAATATACGCCCATGTATGACGATAAATTAAGCGATATTGATTGGGGTAAAGCCGCAATTTTATTGGATAATAAGAAGTAATAAGAAGTTTCACGATGATATGCTTTGG
>JAYUIP010000785.1:0-12819 GCA_043765945.1 Arcicella sp. | reverse complement strand
TTACTGTGTTTTTCATTTTTGGGGATTTAGTTTGTGTGAATAATTGTGATAACGAATTTAACGAATTTATGATTGTCATTCAAAAATTTGTAATTATCATTAAATGTATTGAATTTTGATTTAAACTTAAATGATTAAGAATATGATATTGAAGGCGTTGAAATTTAGTGATAATTTTATTTTAGGAAAATGGTCAATTAAAAGTGGTAAAGCGGAAGATAAATATGTGTTCTTTGAAAATATTAATTTAATTGTTGGACGTAATGCTTCTGGTAAGACAAGATTAATTGACGCTATTAGAGGAATTTCAGATTTATTGGAATCAGGCTTAGAATATGCAAGTAAAATGATGAACGTTTCATTTGAAGTAATTTTTGAAGATGGGAAAGATGAGATAAAATATTATCTCGAGTTTGATTATTTGCAATCAATAGTTGAGGAAAACCTTTATTTCAACAAGGTGCAAAAATTAGATAGGTCTGCTGGACAACTTTACTATGAAAAATTAGGTCAATTTGTTGAATTTGAAACTGATGATGAATTTTTAGCTATCTCTCGTAGAGATAATATTCAACAACCTTTTTTCACTATCCTACATAATTGGGGAAAAAATCTTGCTCATTATTCGTTTGGAGGTGATATGGGGAGAAAAAAACTCATAAAATCGATAAATAATGAAAGTATAGTTATTACGGATTTTAAAAATTCTAATAAAGTTGGTAATATTTATCATCAAGGAAAAAAGGAGTTCGGAGATACATTTGAAGAAATTATAATTGAAGATATGAAAAGGATAGAATATTATCTTACGTCCATTTCTTACAATTATAAATCTGATTTTCAACATTTTACAGTTCAAGAATCAGATTTACCAGATAAAACATATTTTGAAAGAATGTCCCAAGGCATGGCACGTGCTTTCTCACTTTTAGTTCAATTAAATTACTCCTTAATGGCAAAAATTCCGAGTTGTATTTTGATTGATGATATTGGCGAAGGTTTGGATTATGAACGTTCCAGAAGTTTGATTGAATTAATTATAAAAAAAGTGGAAGGTTCTAATATTCAGTTATTTATGACAACTAATGACCGCTTTGTGATGAACAGTGTGCCTTTAAAATATTGGTCAGTTATTCACCGAGAAGGCAATAAATCAGTCTTTTATAATTACCAAAACTCCCAAAAAACTTTTGATGATTTTGCCTTTACAGGATTAAATAATTTTGATTTCTTTGCCACTGATTTCTACCGAATGGGTTTTGAAGAATTTATAGAAACTGCACAATGAAAAAAATAGCCATTTTTGTAGAAGGAGAAACCGAATCAGACTTTATCAAGCGACTTTTAGTAGAAATTATTGGAGAACATAATATCACTATCACGACTAATAAAATGGTCGGAGGCAACAATAAATCAGGAATTCCGAGGACGATTAATTTAAGATTTCAATCAGAAGTTAATCAAGCTGATTTTCAAGCAATTATCTATATTTTAGGGCATCATGAAAACGTAGATTCTGATATTCGAGAACAAAGAAATGTGTTAATCACACAAGGTTTTTCTAAAATAATTGGCTTGAAAGACCTTCGCAGAGAGCAAGAAGGGCGAAAATTTACCCTTGCCGATTTACCAAAAGTAGAATTAGGTTCTCGAATTACGGAGCGAATTAGTCAGCCAATTCCCACTAAAATCATCACCGCCGTCATGGAAATCGAAACGTGGTTTTTGGCAGAAACTAATCATTATGTATGCGTGGATGATAGGCTAACGAGAAAATTTATCATCTCAAAAACCGCTGAATTAGGCTTTAATCCCTATTTTGATGATTTGACTCTACGATTGGAACCCAAAGAAGACTTGAATAATTTATACGGTTTGGTCAAAAAGATTTATAGCAAAAAAGAAACCGTCAGAATAAAAACCATCAACTGTTTAGACCTTGACCATTTACGAAATACTGTTGGACAAAAGATTAGTCAGGTAAGCGATTTGTTCAAGCATATTGAAGAATTCGTGGAGTAATTACAAATTTATCCTCATTCCAAAAACAAAAATCTTTTACGTCTCGTTAGTAAAATAATTGTTGAATTTTGAGTTGTTACTCGCACAAATCAAAATTCACAACAATTTAAAACTCAAAATTCAACAAATAAAGATATGGCTCACGCAAATCCAGATTTAATTAATGCCCTTCGCATCACAGCCAAAAAATTGGCGGAAGGCGGCAACTATCAGTGGGGACACATGGGTAGTTGCAATTGTGGAAACTTGGCTCAGGAATTGACCCAACTCACCAAAGCCGAAATTCACCAATTCGCCATGCAAGGGCGGGGTGATTGGCGTGAACAGGTGGAAGAATTTTGCCCTACGAGTGGTCTGAATATAGATTTACTTATTGCCGATTTGCTCAACCGTGGACTTACGGTGACAGATTTACGAGATTTGGAGTGGCTTTCCGACCAAAAGATTTTGAAAAGAATTCCTTTGGAAAGACGAAACAAAATGCGTCACAACGTGCGTGAGGACGTGGTTTTGTACATGACCGAGTGGGCAAGAATGTTGGAAAAACAATTGATTCCGTATATCAAAATTGATTTGTCGTTTTTGGAGGAAGAGAATTTACCACAAAAACGTGAAGACGTAATGGTTGAGGTTAACAAATAATATAATGTAGTTCTATTCCTAATAGTGAAATCTTAAAAGAGGCAAGAGACGAACAGTTTATGCCTCTTTTTTGTTTGTTCGATACCTTACTGAATTTGGATTTGTAGGAATAATGGACTCTATGATTTTACTTGGATGAATGAATACTTAATTCTAAAATCCTATAAATCCAAGTTCAGATAGGATCGCTCAGATAGGGTCGCTCAGATAGGGTCGCCCAGACAAGTTCACCCAGATACTCTTCCCTATTCACATCCCAAAATTTCCATTTCACTCCCTTTTCTGTGGCGTTTCACTCCAAAGTAAATAACTTTTAGGGGCTTTTCAACGGTTATTGTATTGAAATTCATTGTTAAACAATTCAAACAGAACTCATTACAAACATGAAAAATCTCAGAAAATTATTAGCCCCCTTGTCTATTGTTTTATTGTCAGTAATTGTATTTTCTTCTTGTAAAAAAGATGACCCAGTGGTAGCTGCTCCAACGGACATTACGGCTGTTGCTATTGGTGATGCACAATTTTCAACTTTGGTAGCAGCACTACAGAAAGCTGATTTAGTAAAAACTTTACAAGGAGCTGGACCTTTTACAGTGTTTGCTCCAAATAATGCAGCTTTCACAAAAGCGAAGATTACGAGTTTGGATGGATTATCCAAGGAAGCGTTAAGTCCAATCTTGTTATATCATGTATTAGGTGCAAAAGTATTGGCAGGAGGAATTGCCAACGGACAAACGGAGGTGACTACCGCTGGCGGACCTAAAATGTATATTACCAAAAACGCAAGTGGTGTATTTATCAACGGTAATACTAAGGTTATTGCAACGGATGTGAATGCTTCAAATGGTGTAATTCATGTTTTAGATAACGTATTGACTGATATTCCTTCAAAGACAATTACTAAGTATGTTGTTGATGCCAATGATTTTTCAACCTTGGAAAGTTTAGTTATCAGAGCTGGCTTGGATGGTCTTTTGAGTAGCGGAGCATACACAGTTTTTGCTCCCACTAATGCAGCGTTTGAAGAATTATTCAAAACTGTTAATCCAGCAACATTGACAACTGCTCAAATCAAAAACATTCTTGAATACCATGTAGTGGCTGGAAGAGTATTTTCACCAGAACTTGCTAATGGAGAGGTCACAATGGCAAATGGTGGAAAAGTAACAGTTGATTTAACAAATGGAGTATCTGTAAAAGGCAAGTCAAGTTCAGCGTCAAAAGTAACTCTTGCTAACGTAATGGCGACAAATGGAGTCATTCACGCAATTGACAAAGTGTTACTCCCATAATTTTAGATTAGGAAAATCACTTTCACACAACGTATTAACAGTTCAGTTTTATAGTGGTTAGAGAGTGTTAGCAAAACCCTGAGCGCATTGCTCAGGGTTTTCTTATAAAAATTCGTATTTTAGTGCTGTAAATATTGCAAACATCCCACTATGTCATTGCGAACTTTTCAGCGAAGCAATCTGCTAGATTAACGCAAGCAATATCTAACATTAATTCCAAATACCAAAAGATTGCTTCGCTGAAAAGCTCGTAATGACAGGTATTTGTAAACCCGCAAAATCCATGTTTTCCCATCAATCCCGTTACTTCTTTATCATACTGCTGGCGGCGTATTCACTCTTGAATACTATGATGGTGGAGGTTTTTGTATATTACCCAGTTAACATTTCAAACGGAGAGTTGTTTCTAATTTTCCTCTTACTCACTTTTGGTATTTGGGAAGCTAATCGCCTATGGGACAACTATTTACAAACCAAAATTTTCAAAAATATATGGACTCGCATCACCTCAATTTTTGCGGGAAGTATCGTGTTCACAACATTAATTACATTGGCAGTAGGGTTGTCAGGAGCATATTTTATCATGCCTTTTAACGTTGTGACCTTACTGCTACCCATGAAATTATTAATCATGTTTGCCTTCCGAATTAATTTATTTTTGAATGTATTAAACGTCATATATTGGTACATAAATCAATTAGAAAAAACCCAAATTGAAGCGGAAAAATTCAAGAAAATTAGTACTCAGGCTCAGTTGCAAGCCGTGAGAAATCAAGTAAATCCACACTTCCTTTTCAATAATTTAAGTGTACTCACTGCCCTAATTCCGTTGGACACAAATGCCTCGGTGGAATTTGTGGGGCAGTTTTCAAAGGTTTATCGCTACGTTTTAAAGAGTCACGAAAAGGAACTGATGGAGTTGGGTACGGAACTAAACTTTATTGATTCTTATCTGTATTTATTAAAAAAACGCTTCGGTGAAAGTCTGAAAATTAGTATTCAAGTGGAGGAGGAATTTCGTCAGTATTATATCGTGCCGATGGCGTTACAGATGCTGGTCGAAAATGCCGTGAAACATAATGTTGTATCCAAAAATAAACCGCTTCAAATCAACATTTTCACCGAGGACGACCAGTTACTCATCATTCAAAACAACTTGCAACGCAAAGGCGTTAATGAATTGGAATCCACCAACTTAGGGCTTTCAAATATTTCACAGCGATACGAATTCCTGACCCATAAACCTATCGTGATTCAAGAAAATGAAATATATTTTACGGTGAAATTACCTATTATTAAGTTAGTGAATCATGAGAAATTAATGGGTAATAATTACTTAAAAGAAGGGCAATATTCTTAGTCAATGCTTATTTGGTTATTATTTTAAAACGTGGGTTCATAAACAACTTAGCGACTTTATGACTTAATAACTTAGAAACTTTCTAACCCATGAACGTACTCATTTTAGAAGACGAAATCCTCTCTGCTCAACGTGCCAAAACGCTCCTATACGAGCATGATCCTACGATTTCTGTCATTGAAACGATTGATTCGGTGGAAGATGCCACCGAATGGCTCAGTCGAAATCCCGAACCCGATTTAATGCTCGTGGACATTCATTTGTCCGACGGTTTGAGTTTCGATTTATTCAAAAAAATCCCCATAAAAAGTCCCGTAATTTTCACAACTGCCTTTGATCAATACGCCATTCAAGCCTTTAAAATGAATAGTATTGATTATCTTTTAAAGCCTTTAGACAAAACTGAATTAGGGTTTGCTCTGAATAAATTCAAAACCCTTTCTAAGGAACGAAAAAGTGAATTAACGGCTGATATTCAGAAGGTTATGGAGGCTTTTCATGCCCATAATAAAAAATATAAAAATCGTTTTTTGGTAAAATTTGGCGATAATATTCAGTTCAAAAATACGGATGAAATTGCCTATTTTTTTGCCGATGATAAAATTACCTATCTGGTTTCAAATGAAGGACGTAGGTTTATTATTGACTATAAATTAGAACAACTGGAAGATTTATTAAACCCGCAATCTTTCTTTCGATTGAACCGTAAATTTGTTATTAGAATCAATGCCGTTCAGAAAGTTAAAACGTTGATGAACAGTCGTTTACAAGTATTTTTAAAGCCGAATTTTGAACAAGAAATTTTTGTGAGTAAAGATAAAACAAGCGAGTTTAAGACTTGGCTTGATCAGTGAATGGTTATTAGTTATTTGGTGATTAGTTATTGATTACTGGCAAATTAGGAAATTATAAACGAATAATCATTTCCCCAATAACCTGTAATTAATTCCCAGTAATCATTTCCAAATAACCAATTACTGATAACGAGTAACTACAAATTAACCATGAAAAAAACACTAACTCTCCTCTTCTGTATTGTTGCTATTAATACATTCGCTCAAAAAGTCAATGACGATGTTTTATACTTAAAAAACGGTTCAATTTATCGTGGGAAAATCATTGAAAAGAACGAGCAAACGCTCAAATTAGAAACGTACGAAAAAAACGTTTATGCCGTTCAAATGACTGATATTCAAGAGATTAAATCAGAAGAAAGTTTAAAGAGAACAATTATTTCCTACAAAGTAAAAGGCTACATTCATTACACCGAATTGGGTCCTTTGGCGGGGAGTAATAGAGCATCAAATGGCGTTACGACTTCGGCATTTTCTTTCCAAACCGTTAATGGGTATAAGTTTAATCAGTACCTTTTTACGGGTATAGGAATCGGGGCAGATTTGTATGCCGTCCAAACGTTTGTACCCATTATACTAAGCGTAAGAGGGGATTTCACAAAAAAAGGCAACAAAATTGCGTTCTATTTTGTGGAAGGTGGATACAGTATTAATGCCACTTCAAACGATGTGGATGGTATCAAATATCAAGGTGGGAATACCTTTGCAGCGGGTCTGGGATTGAAGATTTTGTTTAACGAAAATACAGGTTTTATCATTGGGGCGGGCTATCGTTTTCAACGGTCGGAGTTAGTGGAAAAAACTAAGACAACCATTGAGGATTTTGATAGATTGACTTTGAGAATTGGGTTTTCATTTTGATGTATAATGCGGTGAATTTGGATTAGATTATATTTCCTATCTGTCAAAATAAATAAACATTTCCAAAGGTTAAAAAATTGAGCCATAAGTTAGAATAATAATCCAATGAATAAGACTAACAATCTGACTTTAAAGCCAATACGATTAATTAATAATAAGAATATGAGTTCTTAAACGTAATTTTTATTTACTATTAACAAAAATAACCCACGTGAAAACGCAGGTTATTTTTGTTAATAGTAATTTTTTTCTATTTCTTATATAGCACAATCGGACTTGATTCTGTCACATTACTCTTATTCAAAGCCCTATCCATAATTTGCACTGAGAATTTCACTGTATCGGATTTGCCCGTTAAACCTGGAATTTTATCAAAATTTGTATAACTAAAACTCGTTGAATAATCAATTACGCCCTCAATGGCACCCGCTTTTGACCCCTGTTTAAATCGAAAACCCTTCAAATTTCCACCAATTTTTTCGGCTGGATTACTTTTTACAAATTTGCCATTTTTAGCCACAAATATATTTACATCAATAGTTCTTATACTGTCGCCTGTACGCTTAATTAATGCTTTATAATCTTCCTCTGAAAAACCTAAATCACCGTCGCCATCCTTGAAATCCACTGAAATTACCACAGAATCTCTTTTAGAAACGTTTCCTAAAATGTCAGGTGATGAAGTTGTAATTATCTTTATACTATTGAATCCAATTTCGGGCGTGAAACTATAATCAGGCTCTCCCACACACGAGAGAACGAAAATTGAAAGTGAGACGATGAGTAAAATTTTATTTTTCATACACAATAAACGAAAATGGTCGATAGGTTGTTGTTTTAAACATCCGTAAAGTTAATGAATTGGCGTAATTTTGTGGTAATATTTTTAAGAACTGCATGGAACAAACTCAAATACTCAAACAAAAAGTCTTACAATTAATCCCTGAAAAATTCGATGCTTTGGCTTTGGAGGTTTTTCGATACCAAGCTGAGCATAATTTAATCTACAAAAAATATCTGCAATGTCTTCATATTCAAGTAGATACAATTAATTCAATTGAAAAAATACCATTTTTACCAATCGAATTCTTCAAAACGCAAACGGTCATTTCGGGCGAGGATAAAACGAGAGTAACCTTTGAGAGTAGCGGCACGACGGGACAGAATACTTCCCAACATCACGTTCAAGATCCAGCATTTTACTTAAAGATTGCTGAACAAATTTTTGAAAGATTTTATGGTAAACTCTCTGATTTTCAAATATTTGCCTTACTTCCTTCGTATTTAGAACGGACAAATTCATCCTTAGTTTACATGGTTGAGCATTTTATTAAAAAAAGTGGCAATCCCAACTCTGGATTTTATTTGGATGATTACGAAGGTTTGGCGAAAGCAATGTGTAACACGATGCTTCCACATCGTACTGAAAAATTTAAAACATTATTAATTGGAGTTACATTTGGGCTACTTGATTTCACTGAATCGGGAAATGATTTGTCATTTCTACAAGAAACTCATAATCTGATAGTTATGGAAACAGGAGGTATGAAAGGAAGAAGAAAAGAACTCCTCCGTGAAGAAGTACACGAGATTTTGACGAAGGCTTTTCACGTAAAATCCATTCATTCAGAATATGGCATGACGGAATTACTTTCACAAGGATATTCCGAAGGCGAAGGGATTTTTGAGTTACCTGTTTCGATGAAAATTATGTTGAGAGACGTAAACGACCCATTTCATTACATCACAAATTCACGGTCGGGCGGCATAAACGTGATTGACCTTGCCAATGTGGATTCGTGTTGTTTTGTGGAGACGAAAGATTTGGGAAGTTGGGAATTGGTTACTGGTGATTGGTTATTAGTTACTGGTTCTGCAAAATTCAGAATATTGGGCAGATTTGATAATTCAGATATTCGTGGATGTAATTTAATGGTTCAGTAAAAAAGGCTTCTGAATTGATTTTCAGAAGCCTTTTTTAAAAATACATGAACTTTGTCATTGCGAGCGTAGCGAAGCAATCTGTTGGATTGATGCAAAAGACTTTGAACTTAAAATTCTTTGCATCAATCAATAAGATTGCTTCGCTACGCTCGCAATGACAAAGTTCATAATTTTACTCTCAATAACAGCACTTTACAATTTCATAAACAAACCACTCTACTTCGCATAATTCACCGCTCTCATTTCACGAATAACCGTTACTTTAATCTGCCCTGGATACTGCATTTCTTTTTCAATTTTCTGAGAAATATCAAACGATAATGAACTGGCTTTTTCGTCCGTAACGTTCTCTGCATCCACCAAAACCCGCAATTCACGTCCCGCTTGGATGGCATAACATTTCTGAACGCCTTGAAAACTTACTGCCAATTCCTCCAATTCCTTCAACCGTCTCATATACGACTCCATCATCTCACGTCTCGCTCCTGGTCTTGAACCCGAAATAGCATCACAAACTTGAATAATGGGCGAAATCATTGAAGTCATCTCAATCTCATCGTGGTGGGCTCCGATGGCGTTACAAATCTCAGCATTTTCTTTGTATTTTTCCGCCAATTGCATACCCAAAATTGCGTGGGGTAATTCGGCTTCTTCGTGCCAAACTTTACCAATATCGTGAAGTAAACCAGCCCGTTTCGCTGCCTTGGCATTCAGTCCTAACTCAGCCGCCATCGTTGCACAAAGTTTTGCTACTTCACGAGAGTGTTGCAACAAATTTTGTCCGTAAGATGAACGGAAACGCATTCTGCCCACCATTTTAATCAATTCTGGATGCAAACCGTGAATGCCTAAATCAATGACCGTACGCTCACCAATTTCAACGATTTCATCATCAATATTTTTCTTCGTTTTTGCCACAACCTCCTCAATGCGAGCGGGATGAATTCGTCCATCCTGCACCAAACGGTGGAGCGACAAACGAGCAATTTCACGACGAACTGGGTCAAATCCTGAAATAATAATTGCCTCTGGTGTATCGTCCACAATGAATTCAACGCCCGTAGCGGCTTCCAAAGCACGAATGTTACGTCCTTCACGACCAATAATTTTACCTTTCACATCGTCAGATTCAATGTTGAAAACCGATACACAGTTCTCAATTGCATTCTCTGCTGCCGTTCTTTGGATGGTTTCGATAACTACTTTTTTCGCCTCTTTTGTTGCCGTTAATTTCGCTTCTTCGATGGCAGTTTTAATCATAGACGAAGCCTTCGTTTCCGCTTCGGCAGTCATGGCTTGAATCAATTGCTGTTTTGCTTCAACGGCTGTTAAACCCGCAATCTTCTCTAACTGTGCTACTTGCGAGGCAAACATTTCATTGGCTTCGGCTTGTTTTTTCTCGGCTTCTTCGGTTTTCTTCCTGAGATTATCTTCCTTTGAAGTCAATGATTGACGCTGCGACATCACATCGGCTTCAATCTTTTTGGCTTGTTCAACCGATAATTTCGCTTGATCCATCGACTTCTTGGCATCATCCATTGATAATTGGATAGTACGTTCACGTTCCTTCAATTTTTGTTCGTTTTGAACCAAAATTTGCTTCTTTCTATTGGAATCATCCTCAAATTCTGAACGTAATTTCAAGAACTTTTCTTTGGCTTCCAAAACTCTATCTTTCTTAATATTTTCCGCTTGAAGTTCGGCAGTTTTGACAATATCGGCAGCTTTGGCGGTTGCTTCTTCTTCTATTTTTTTGGTTTCTTTGGCAAATATGGCTTTACCTACGAACAGCCCTACAATCAGGGAAACCACTGCGGCAATGATGGGATATAGCATTTTTTATATCGTTTTAGTTGATGTTGCAACCACATAGAAATCACAGCTTATTATGAATTTCGATGGTTTTTTACTGCAAAATCGAGTGAAAAATGGGACTAAAACAGACAGATACCGATTGAAAAGAAGGGTTTTTAATTAGAAGATTTTATGAGTTGAAATATTAACAGTTTGAATTTAAACAGCTTATAATCAATTACTTAATGAATAATACGGGCATATTTTTATTCAAATGTCTCAATAAAGTTCAAAGAATTGAATAAAACGAAATTGACGATTTACTCAATGGTTTCTTTAATTAAAAACATAATCGTTTAAAGAGAAAACACATCATTTTAAATTATTTCAGGTAAGGATATTTAATTTAAACTGATATGTAAAAACGATTAAAGGTATTGTTTATGACGAATTAGAATTGTGTTTCTGTAACTGAATCTACTGTTCTTTCTAATGCTACGAGTTTCTCAGAAATGTTATCTTGGAAGTCTTCATAGTGTAAATCGGATTTTAGATTACTCATTACAAAATCTAATGCAGATAATGCCAGAAGTCTTTGTGTACTCTTGATAGCATTTTTCTGTTGGTAATATTGCATCTTGTCATTAATCAAATTAGCGGCTTTCCGAACAACTTCTTCGTCCAATTCAGTGAGTGGATTGAGTGTAAAATACTCAGTTCCAACCATGACATTACAAACGATTTTCTTGTCCATTTTCTTTTAAGTTAAAAAAGTTAGAGAAATTAAAGAAGTTAAAAAGTTGTAAAGAAGTAAGTCAACTTCTTGAACTGTTTAACTCTTCAACTTTATAACTTTTCAGTTGCTAAGTTGATTAATACACTTTTCTATTTCTAAAATATATTCGTCAATTTTTTCTTTCAATTCGGCAGTATTGCCTGTACTTTTTAGATTGTTTACTGCAATCTTAGTGAATTTATCTGATTTTTTAAAGTTTTTTCGTTCTTGGTTTAAACTTTTCTGTAATTCTTGGTTTTCTTTTTGAGAATCATACAGCTCATTTCTCAATTTTTCATTGTCTATTTTAACCTCACTCAGTTGTTTTTTTACCTCAATATAATCTCTCAATAATCCTTTAAGTTTTATCTCTAAGGAATTAAATCGAGTAAGTATTAGAAGTTCATCCATTGGGTTACATAGTTACTTGTAATTGGTTAATAGTTATTAGTCTCTCTACGAACAACACCAATTATATGTGTAAAAATCAAATCTAATTGACTGATAACTAATAACCAGTTACTAATAACTAAAAACTTTGCCCCAAATTTGGCGAAAAAAATTGACATTTCACCCCTATAATTTGTATTTGTCTCTGATTTTCAATGGAATAATCGTCTTTCGCTCAACAATCACAACACCTAACGTATATAAAAGCAAGAGAATTGCATGATAAGGAATTGATAACCAGAGACTATCGAAGTGAATCTGCATAACACCATAAATCAATAATCCTGCCGAGATTATATATCCCAAAGCCGACTCAATTTTGTAGGGAACAGGATAATATCGTTGCCCAAGTAAATAACAAAGGGCAGTCATGGAGAAGCACGAAATCAAAAAAGCAACCGCACAACCCATATATCCCATGCGTGGGATGAGGATGATATTGGCAATAATCGTGATTCCCAAACCCATGAAAGTAATGAGCGTTCCGAAGTAGGTTTTATTATTGAGTTTGAACCATACGGATATATTGTAATAAACGCCCAAAAATAAATTGGCTAAAAGCAACACAGGAACAACGGCAACTCCCTCCCAATAGATTTTTTGACGAAGGAAAAGCATTTTCAACCAGTCAAGGTTTAAACTCACGCCCAACCAAATAAAAATACAGGTTATCAGAAACCATTTAGTAACGTCCGCCAACATATCGGGCGAATTTTTATCTCCTGTTTTTGAGAGAAAAAAAGGTTCGGCGGCATATCTGAAAGCCTGAGTTGCTAAGGACATAAAAATGGAAAGTTTGTAAACATTTCCATAAATTCCTAATGC
>JAYUIP010000784.1:0-1502 GCA_043765945.1 Arcicella sp. | reverse complement strand
AAATCATGGTTGAAAGTGGGTGGTACGTTGGCGTATAACAGTCAAACCGAAAATTTATCGGATATTAATGATGCTGTTCCTCGCCAAATTGTGGAAGACTTTCCTTTTCTTCCCGTTAAATATGCCGACGGAACGTATGCCAACAACCGTGATTTCCCTTTTGCCGAAGGTGCTTTTAGTTCCGTTCACCGCTTGATGGGTCGCCAATTTATTCTGAATACGCAGACAACCACGGGGTCGGTTTATTCAAATATAACGCTTGCCAAGGGTTTAGAAATGAGAACGGTATTGGGAGCAAACGTAATCACTCAGGAAAATAATCAGTCACAAACCAGAACTTTGGCAATTGGACAACAAGGAACCGCCTCCGCTTCAAACCGCAAAGAAACGTTTTGGTCGTTAGAAAATTTCTTGACTTATACCAAAACCTTCAACGAAAAACATGCTGTGACGGGGTTATTGGGTATTTCGTGGCAACAAACCGACTTCTTCAATATCAATGCCAGCGTTCAAGGATTTGCCACTGATTACTTTGGTTTTAATAATTTAGGGGCGGGTGCAACACTTCCATCAGTAGGTTCGAGTGCATCTAAATTTGCCTTTAATTCTTATTTTGGAAGAATAAATTATAGCCTCAACAACAAGTATTTATTCACCGTTACAGGAAGAGCCGATGGTTCTTCGAGGTTTGGGGAAAACGATAAATTTTCATTTTTTCCATCGGGAGCAGTTGCTTGGAAAGTTTCGGAAGAGGAATTCTTGAAGGGAAATAATACCATCAGCAATTTGAAATTGAGAACCAGTTTTGGTTTAACGGGTAACTCCGAAATTCCATCTTATTCGTCCTTATCGTTGCTTAGTTCAAATTATGCTACGATTTATAACGATACTCGGGTGTCGGGAACGGGTATTGCCAGACTTGCCAATCCAGATTTGAAGTGGGAAAAAACCGCTCAAACCGATGTAGGCTTAGAAATTGGTTTGTTCAACGGCAGACTTAATATTGAGGCAGATTATTATTACCGCCTCACTTCCGATATGTTACTTGATGCCCCCGTTCCTCAAACCAGTGGCTACGGAACCATCAGAAAGAACGTAGGTTCGATGGAAAATAAAGGTTTTGAGTTTGCCGTAAATTCGGTAAATATTAACTCAAAAAAAATCCGTTGGAATACTAATTTCAACATATCGTTCAATCAAAACAAGGTTCTTTCTTTGGCAACGCCTTCGGATATTTTCAATGTTGGAGGTCCTAATTTCACCAATCCAACCAATATTATTCGCATCGGTGAACCCGTTGGTTCTTTCTGGGGACTCACTCGTTTGGGTGTTTGGAGTGAATCTGAAAGAGAAAAAGCATCAAAATTTACCAGTTATAGAAATGGTTTAACTGTGCTTCCAGGTGATATTAAATATTTGGATGTAAACGGTGATAATGCCATCACCGATGCCGACCGTTCTATTATTGGGAATGGTAGTCCTAAATTTTGGGGTGCTTTAAC
>JAYUIP010000783.1:0-1503 GCA_043765945.1 Arcicella sp. | reverse complement strand
ATATTTGGTTCGGTTCTGAAATAATTTGTTCTGGTAACGTAGCCCGTTTGATTGGCGATGCCGTAGTTTTTGCCCACTGTTTCAAAACTCTGAGTTGTGGCAAATTTGGGTGAATCGTAACTTAAAACACCCGCACCTGCATATTGCCCTTCTTCGTTATTGGCACGAAATGCTCGATGATAAAATAATTTACCACTCCATTTTCCGTCAGGAGAATTCAAGTTATAGTCTAAGCCTATAATTCGAGTAAAATTATTGGTATTTATTCCTCCGTTTTCATGTTTTAAAGTGTCATAGAGCCAGTTTTGTTTGTTGGTAAAAATTAGTCCAATGTTTGAGCGACTAAAAATTCTACGTTGAATGACAGTTACTAAATAATTAGAACTTGGTAAATTGAATGATTCCTGCGAACCCGTTTGCATCGTTAAAAAACCAATTCGCCAATCTTTACTCAAACGCCCACTTAACCGAGTACCCAAAAGAATTGGGATTCTTTCATTTTGGTCGGATTTCGCATTATAAGCTAAGCCTACTCTTCGAGAGAAAAATGGCGTAATATTATCAAAGCCAAAACCGCCAAAAAGGTCGGCATTTTCAATGAAGAATTGCCTTTTTTCTGGAAATGAAACCTCAAAACGACTCAGATTCTGGACTTGTTGATCCACTTCAACTTGGGCAAAATCTGGATTTACAGTTATATCTAAATTCAATGAAGGCGTAACCGCAATTTTTGCATCAAAACCCACATTCTGGTCTGTTTTGAGGTCTTTTTTATTTTGAAAATCTTTATCCAAAGCTCCCAGAATGAAGGGAATTATTGAAATATTTGCCCCTGGTTTTGGCGGTGGATTATCCCAA
Organism: Arcicella sp.; assembly: GCA_043765945.1. Classification (GTDB taxonomy): domain Bacteria; phylum Bacteroidota; class Bacteroidia; order Cytophagales; family Spirosomataceae; genus Arcicella. Next base: position 645 of record JAYUIP010000783.1, on the reverse strand, counting down.
ATAACCGTTCCCGAAAAGTTGATATTATTACCCGAAAAATTTCTTGGAATGGGTCCCCAAGAAGACCGTTCGGGAAATTTCTGACTCTGGTCGAAACGTAGAAAATTTACCAACCATTCGTTAGTATCCTCACCAACTTTATACCGAATGGTCTTGAAAGGAATCGCAATTTCGACCTCCCAGCGGTCGTCGTAATTGATAACTTTTGAGTACCATTTGTTATCCCAATCGGTCGAAAGTTCATTGCCATTTGATACTAAACCGTCTCGTTGCACGCCCAAAGGACTCACCGCAAAATTGAATGAATTGAGTTTATCTTTGAATGTATCCAGATTTACGGTAAATACATCGGTTGTTCCACCCGCAAAATCTCTTTTGAGTGAAAGAACCACATATTTACGAGGTTGATAACATACTCCACTGATATAGAGATAGTTATCATCGAAAGTCATCCGTGCCTTGGTCTTACTGATGGCCATAGAAGAATCATACGGTTGTCCTTGCCAGAAGTCAGTGGCAATGGCGGCATTTTCCCAGTCGGCTTCATCTAACTTTCCATCCAACACCATTTTACCCACTGCTTTTTTAATGTGAAGTTTATATTTTTTGTCATTATCAATATTTTGACAGAAGGAATTACTTGAT
>JAYUIP010000782.1:0-12828 GCA_043765945.1 Arcicella sp. | reverse complement strand
AATCCAGTGGTTAGAGATAATATTAATGTGAAAATTGAGGTAAAAAATCAGGGGAATGTTGCCTTAGAAAAAGGAATTATTGTGCCTTTGGATATTCGTTTTGTGGGAATGGGTAGAAAAATTGATGTTATAAGCCGAATCCATAATACTGGCATACCTGCTGGCGAAACCGTAACGATTACAAAATCAAACAATGGTCCTTGGACGGGAGATATTGGGTTTGGCTCGGATGTGTCGGGTGAATATACGCTTACCGTTGATTTAGATAAGGCAAATACCATTGCAGAAGGTGACGAAAAGAATAATACTTTTGTTCAAAAAATCAACTTCTCCGCCCAACAAAGCATGACCAATTATGCCCTTGAAAGAGCCGTGAGGGGTTATTCGGCAGTTTCACAAGTGGATTCAGTCGTGCAACTATTGAAGCAATTTCCCAACATGGAGGAAACAACGGCAGCAGCATTGTTGAGGGGAATTACGGATGGTTGGAATTATAAAAGGAAAGTAACGGTCAATGAGTCCGATAAGGATTTTTTGGTAAGTTTGAATAAAAATTTAGTTTCCGAAAACAAGGACAGACTGAACCGTTTGATGCAAGCGTGGCAAATTAAAACGGACGAAATTACTGATCCAAACAAAATTACGATTGTGATAAAATCGGTGAAAGAAGCCATGAGTTATGATAAAAAAGAATTCACCGTAACGGCAGGAAAAACGGTTGAGTTAATCTTTGAAAACCCCGATGCAATGCAACACAATTTAGTCATTGGAAAACCTAAGTCACTGGAAATAATTGGGAATGCTGCCACTAAAATGATTACGCAAAAGGATGCACTTCAAAAAAGTTACATTCCCAATATTCCCCAAATCATTGCTTCAACTCCTTTGGTGAATTCAGAAGGAAGTTATAAATTAACCTTCAAAGTACCCGATACATTGGGAGATTACCCTTACGTATGCACCTTTCCTGGGCATTGGAGTATTATGAATGGGGTGATGAAGGTGGTGAAGTAGATTTATTAAAAATATTTCTTCAACAGATAAAATCCTAAAAATGCAAACAAAACTATTTTTTTTCAATAACCATTTGAAAATTTAGGATAAAGCCTTAACTTTGCAATCCATTCAACACGGGAATAGTTCAACGGTAGAATGCGGGTCTCCAACACCCTTGATCAGGGTTCGAATCCTTGTTCCCGTGCTAATTAATTAAGTTCCAAATTTTAGAATTTCTGATTTTAAGTATTTACATTTTGTAAATTGGCTTGAAATTTGGATTTTAAAGTTCTGGAACTTAAAAGTTTAAAGCAAAAGAGTTAATAAGTTTAAGGTACATGAGTTAAGCGTTTTTATAAACTTTTACCTTATCAACTAATTACAAAAACAACCATGAACAAAATTAAAAATCTTTTTGGTGATTCTTGGACAGAAGTTATGGAAAACGTAACCTGGCCCACATTTTCAGAATTAACCGCATCTTCAACCCTTGTGTTAGTAGCATCGTTGATATTCGCAATGGTAGTAGGTTTGATTGACTTTGTGTTCAAATCAGGCTTAGAGTTATTCTATCAATCATTCTAAAAAAAGATTGATTTAAAATCCGCATTCCCTATTCCGCAATAATATTATGGCAGAAACAAGTTGGTACGTTCTGAGAGCAGTCTCGGGGCAAGAAAAGAAAATAAGAACTTATCTGGAAAATGAAATTGCCAGACAAAGCCTTGAAGAATATATTCCTCAAATTGTGATTCCTACGGAGAAAATTTTTGAAATGCGTAATGGCAAAAAAACCATTCGTGAGAAAACGCTCTTTTCAGGATATATTTTTGTTGAAGCTGATATTAAGTACGGCGAGGTTGCCCACTTAATTACGTCAATGCCTGGGGTTATTGGATTTTTAAGCTGGAATGATGGCAAAACCTCTAAGACACCAATTGCCCTTCGTCAAGGTGAAATTACTCGTATTTTAGGTAGAATAGATGAAGCTGCAACCGTAGAGGAAGCATCTTCAACAAGTTTCTCGAAAGGCGAAACCATTCAAGTAATTGATGGTCCATTCTCTGGATTTGAAGGAACAGTTGAAGAAATATTTGATGATAAGAAAAAACTAAACGTAATGGTTAAAATCTTTGGTAGAAACACACCGGTAGAGTTAAACTATTCGCAGGTAGAAAAATAAGAGTTAGTAGTAAGCAGTTAGCAGATTTATGTCAACCATTACCGTCCTCAAAAAGGAGTACATTCATTAGAGTGTACTCCTTTTTTAATCTCAATTATCGAACTTGAAGACACATGAATATTGTTAATTAAATGTTAGACTTTAAGTACAAGACTAAAATAACCAAAATCCTGATCTTCAACATTTTAATGAACATCGGATATCGAAAAACGAGCCGAAGCGTCGGACGCATCGAAAATTATGTTAAGAAGACCCCGCAGAAACCGCCAGTCGGTAGCCGTCCGTGCCATGGTGGAAGAGACAACCCTTTCAGTCAATGATTTTATTTATCCGATGTTTGTCATGGAAGGCAATAATCTCACTTCGGAAGTAAAATCTATGCCTAATATTTTTAGGTATTCCTTAGATAAATTATTGGAAGAAATCAGTGTTGTTGAAGATTTAGGCATTCGTTCGATTGCCCTTTTTCCATTACTTTCGGAAGGTAAAAAAGACAAATTTGCCTCTGAAAGTCACCGTCAGGGCAGTCTATACTTAGAAGCCATAAATCAAATCAAAAATAAATTTCCAGCAATCGCTTTGATGACGGACGTAGCGATGGATCCTTATTCCTCCGATGGACATGATGGTTATGTGGATGAAAAAGGTAATATTTTGAACGACGAAACCCTTCAAATTTTAGGAAATATGGCTCTGGCACAAGCACGTGCAGGAGCAGATATTATCGGACCTTCGGATATGATGGATGGGCGAATTGGCTATTTACGTGAGATGTTGGATGATGAAGGGTTTATCAATACAAGCATAATGGCATATACTGCAAAATATGCTTCAGCATTTTATGGTCCATTTCGTGATGCTTTGGACTCTGCCCCTAAATTTGGTGATAAAAAAACGTATCAAATGAACCCTGCCAATACTCGAGAAGCCCTAATTGAGGCCGAATTAGATTATGCAGAAGGTGCTGATTTTCTGATGGTTAAGCCCGCTCTGGCATATTTAGATATTATTAAAACCTTGAACGATAACTTCAATATTCCCATTGCTGCCTATAATGTTTCGGGGGAATATGCGATGGTGAAAGCCGCTGCACAAAATGGCTGGTTGGACGGAACAAGAACGATGGTGGAAAGTTTAACGTCAATCAAAAGAGCAGGAGCGAAGGTGATTTTGACGTATTTTGCGAAAGAGTATGCGAGTTTATGATATTGGAAATAAAAAGGCGAATACTATTGAATAGTATTCGCTTCTTTATTTACCTCAAAATTAAAATCTTATGTTTTTTCAAACTCCCCAACGTCTGAACTTCCAAAATATACGTTCCAAAATTCAATGTTTCAAAAGGTAATATTTCTAAAATCGTTTGAGTTAATTTATTGATATTCAGACCAATAACCCTTCCAGAGAAATCCACTAATTTTAAACTTGCCTCATCAGAATCTTCTACTTTCACGTTGAAATTTGTTCCAGTTAAAGGATTTGGAAACACACCAAAAGCTACGTAAGCATCATCAATTACAACCGCTTGAGGACGAAAAACTTGCTGTGTTCCGTCTTTATCAATTTGGGATAGTCGGTAATAATTTGTGCCAAATAAAGCTGATTCATCCGTGAAACTGTATGTCTTTTTGGAGGTAGAAGACCCAGCGGCTTCGATGTTGGCAATGGATTTATAATTAACTGCATCACGGCTTCTTTCCAACACAAAATAGCTACTATTAATTTCCGTAGCCGTTTCCCATTTGATGTCAACTTTTCGATTATCAATGGCTTGGGTTTGGAAATAGGTTAATTCTACTGGGAGTGGTGGAGTTGCTGAGTTTTTAGGGCTTGGATCGGTAATTGTGAAATCACTTAAATTATTGTTAGTATCAACGCCATTATTTCTCCTTGTGATTCCTTTTTTATTATCATTAGCTCCACTGTCAGGAGGTCCTGGTGCTGCGATTGCTTCGAAACCGTTTGCAGTTCCATATCCAACTTTGTCAATAATACTTGCCCCAGAAGGGTCTGTTGTTGTTTCAGCAACTGTACTATTCTTCAAAATTACTTTTCCATTAGCTACATTAAGATTTGTAGTTCCAGTTGCATCGGCAGGAACTGGCAAATCAAGACCGATAGCACCACCTGATGATAATTTTATTAAATAATATCCTCCAATTGGAATTGAACCAGATAAATTGGTTACTGCCCATGAAGCTGACGTTGATGCTGCGTACTGCATAGACCAACCTGAAATATTAACAGCAGATGTTCCATTATTATGCAAAACAACATAATCGTTCTTATAAATTGCATTTGCATTCCCTCCCCCACCATAAATCTCATATATTACCACCTGGGAGAAAACACTCGTAGTCAAGCACATACACAACAAAAAAGTAAATAATTTCTTCATGAGATTTGACAGTTTACAATCATTATTGAACAGATATATCGTTTCCTACAACCCCTCTTTTACCGTATCAATAAAGCATCTCACCTTTTCGGGGTCGGTATCTGGATAAACACCATGCCCTAAGTTAGCAATATATTGTTGATTCCCAAACTGTTGCATCATATTGCGAGTCTGTTTTTTAATTTCATCGAACGTTCCGTACAACGCACAGGGGTCAAGATTTCCTTGCAAAGTCTTTGAATTTCCAATCAGTTTCCTTGATTCGGCAATGTCCATGTTCCAATCTAAACCAATGACTTCACAGTTCAATTTTCCCATTTCTTCACGGGCAAAAAAGGCTCCTTTTGCGAAGACTGTTACGGGAACTTCCGTAATGGCATCACAAATTTGGGCGATGTAAGGGAGCGAGTAAATACGGTATTGTTCGGGTGAAAGAATGCCCGCCCACGAATCAAAGATTTGCACTAAATTAGCCCCAGAAGCAATTTGAGCTTTCAAGTAAGCAATGGTAGTATCGGCAACTTTTTGTAAAAGAGCGTGTGAAAGTTCGGGTTCTGTGTAAAGATATTTTTTAGCTTTCGAGAATGTTTTTGAGCCACGACCTTCAATCATGTAGCATAATAAAGTGAACGGTGCTCCCGCAAAACCAATCAATGGCACACGCCCATTCAATTCACTTTTCACGATTTTAATGGCATCCAAAACATACTTCAAATCCTCTTCTGGATTGCTAACCCGCAGTTTTTCCACATCTGCCATTGTACTGATTACCTGCGGAAAAACGGGACCAGATTTCTCTTCCATGATGTATGGCAAACCCATAGCTTCAGGAACTACCAAAATATCCGAGAAAATAATTGCCGCATCAACGCCCAAAATATCAACGGGTTGAAGCGTTACCTCTGCCGCCAATGCTGGATTGGTTGCTAATTGAATAAAACTGCCCGCTTTTTCACGCACGGCACGATATTCTGGTAAAATTCTCCCTGCCTGACGCATCATCCATACGGGAATACGCTCCACTTGCTCGCCTCGGGCGGCACGTAATAATAAATCGTTTTGTAATATTTCCATATAGTGTAACCCGATGTTTCCACATCGGATAATACATTTTATAAAATTAAAATACTCCGATGTGGAAACATCGGGTTACAACCGTAAAGATACAATCGAATGATGAGAATGAATTTGAATTTTAAGAGGATTTAACGACGATAAATGTAATTCCTTAAAAACATTATCGTTATTTGTGAGGGTTATTCCACTTTTAGTTGTCCCTTTAAAAATAATTTACCCTAATATTATAGTTGCTAAACTCCATTATTATGAAAAAACACCGACTATTATGGGCTTTCTACGCCCTTTTATTGCTTCCATTATCTCCAAAAGCACAATCCACAGAAAGATTTACGATTAATGGTTATGTCCGAGAGAAAGGCTCAGGCGAGTTGCTTCCAGGTGTGAGTATTTACGTAAAAAATAAAAAAATTGGTACGCAAACTAATAACTACGGCTTTTATTCATTGACCGTAAATACCTCCGAAGAGGTCACGATTGTGTATAGTTTTGTGGGTTATCGTTCACAAACCAAGACTTTAAAAATTCCTAAGAGTTTGGAAATGAATATTGAGTTAAGTCCTGATAATCAACAACTTAATGAGGTTATTGTGCGGGGAGATGCTTCCGAAAATCAAAAGGTTTCGGAGTCGGTTCAGATGTCTCAAATTTCCATTCCTATTCAACAAATTAAAGAAATTCCTGCCCTTTTGGGGGAGAAAGACGTGCTGAAAGTTTTGCAATTAATGCCAGGCGTTCAGAAAGGTTCGGAGGGTAATTCAGGAATTTATGTGCGAGGCGGCGGTCCCGACCAAAACTTGTTGATTTTGGATGATGCACCCGTTTATAATGCCTCCCATCTCTTCGGTTTTTTCTCGGTTTTCAATGGTGATGCCCTCAAATCGGTGGAACTCACAAAAGGTGGTTTCCCTGCCCGTTTTGGCGGAAGATTATCGTCCGTTATTGAAATGCAAATGAAAGAAGGAAGTCGTGATAAATTGCGTGTAGAAGGCGGAATTGGCTTAATTGCGAGTCGAGTATTAATGGAAAGTCCCATCGGCAAAAGTAAAAAATCTTCCTTTTTAATTTCGGGCAGACGTACTTACGTTGATGCTTTGATTCGTCCGTTTATTCCCAAAGATGAAGGTGATGTAGGTTATTATTTTTATGATTTAAACGCTAAAATTAACTATGATTTTGGACAGAAGAATAGAGTTTATTTGAGTGGGTATTTTGGAAAAGATAATTTTTTTGGTAGTAGTAACCGAGACAATTCGGGAGAGAGTCAAGGCGGAGGTTTAAATTGGGGTAATCAGACGGCTACACTTCGTTGGAATCATCTTTTTACGGAACGTTTGTTTATGAATTCTTCCCTAATTTTTAGTAATTATCAATTCAAAGTTTTTGCCATTAATGAACGCATTGAAAGAACAAAAAAATCAGTATTTGAATTAAGCTATTTATCTAATATTCAAGACATTGGCTTCAAAACAGACTTTGATTATTTGCCAAATCCAATGCACTCCATTAAGTTTGGATTGGCTGGAACGTTGCATCAATTTTCGCCCAGTTCAATTGTTGTGCGGGACGATGATATCAATAAATATCAAAATGATGTTGAACGAATTGATGCCAACGAGGGCGGGATTTATGCAGAAGATACATACAAGCCTTTTGATAAATTGAAAATAAATGCAGGATTGAGACTGAGTTATTTTTCTACACCGAAAGTGAATTACCTAAATCCCGAACCTCGTCTTGCAATGGCTTATTCTGCTCGAAATGACTTGGCATTGAAGGCATCTTTTGCCACCATGAACCAATATATCCACCTACTTTCAAATTCGGGAGTGGGACTTCCCACTGATTTGTGGGTTCCTTCTACCGACAAACTTCCCGCCCAGCGTTCAAGGCAATATGCAGTGGGTTTAGCAAAAGATTTTACGGAGAAAAATTTAGCTTTGACCATTGAAGGATACTACAAAGAAATGGATAATATCGTGGCATACCGAGAAGGAGCATCTTCTTTGTTAGTAGATGGTCCAGAAGTTTTAGCGAATGACAAAGAAAAAGGGAAATCGTGGGATGACCAAGTGACTTCGGGAAAGGGAAAATCCTATGGAATGGAGTTTTTGTTGCAACGAAAAGTAGGCAGATTTACGGGGTGGGTTGGCTACACACTTTCATGGACAAAACATCAATTTGATGAGTTGAATTTTGGCAGAGAATTTTGGGCTAAAAATGACCGCCGACACGATTTATCAGTCGTAGGCGTATACCATCTCTCGCCCCGCATAACGTTATCAGGTACGTGGGTATATGGCACAGGAAATGCTCTGACAGTTCCTACGGCTGCTTTTTCAGGTACTGTTCATAATCCAGGGATTTCTCCATTTGGCATTCCTAATAGTGTTAGTGGAAATTATGTGTATAATTCTTTTCGAGAATATCCTGATTTTGGCGAACGAAATAACTTTCGAGCTGAGGCTTTTCACCGTATGGACGTAGGGGTTCAGTTTCATAAAATTATGAAAAAGGGACACGAAAGAACGTGGGAATTCAGTATTTATAACCTCTATAATCGCAAGAATCCTTATTATTATTCGTTCACAAATACTCAAAATAACGATTTAAGCAACCCACAGAACTCAACCACAACCAGTAGCCTAACCCGATATTCTTTATTGGGAATTATTCCTGCGGTGAGTTATAATTTCAAATTTTAAAGCAATTCAACGATGAAAAATCTCAAATATATTTTCTTTATTATTTCCGTTGTAACAACTTTTTCATGCACAACGCTTTTGGAAGACGTAAAATTACCCTACCAAGAACGTATCGTAATTCAGTCTTTTATTTCTCCCCAAGATACGCTTTTGGAAGTAAAATTATCCAGAACTAGACCCGTAACTGGCACTTTCCTTCAAAGTGAATATAACCGAACTGGATTTGGAAAACCTGTAAACGGTGCGATTATTGAGATTTCTGACGGACAAAAAAAAGGGATTTTCCAGTTCCAAACGCTTAAAAATCCGAACGAAATTTTAATTAATCCAAACACGGGGAATCAGATTTCACAAGAGATAACTGGCTATTTTTTGAAGTCAAAAGATTTTCCAATTGTGGCAGGTCGGACTTATACCCTCACGGCGAAAGTTCCTAATCTGCCAGATGTAACGGCAACTTGCACAATTCCTGATAAACAATTGATAGACAATAAAGATTTTTCGATTATCAAAGGAACTGTGATTGATTCAACTTTAACGGGTTGGAGTACCAGCGGAAATAGCGGAGTGAGATTCGATAGAACATATTGGCTCAGACAGCGATTTGATGTGACTGTAAAGGATTATATTTCAGAAGAAAATTTCTATGCCGTAGCGTATTACACTCGAACCACATTCAGATATGATGATGGATTTGGAACTATCCGAACACGAACAGAAGTAAATCAGCAGCCTTACAGTGAATTTATTGAGGATTACAAACAAGATGGAGGATTATTAAATTTTAAGAAAGCGTTTGTTCCTATTGGTTATTATTATGAAAATCCAAAAGAACAAGGAAATTTCAACTCAAATCCCATAGTAAATATGCTTTCTATTTTTGTAGCAATTACTGATAAACCTTATTATCAATACAATAAATCTTTAATAAATTCGGGAGGAATAAACAACGATGACCCTTTCAGCGAAGCCGTTTTAACTTACACAAACATAAAAGGAGGATTAGGCGTTTTTGCGGGATATAATATGACGAGAGTGGATATTGATTTGTTGAAGAAGTGACGTTTTAAGTAATTAATTTTCAATGAGCAATCGGGCGGCGTTCCGTATTCAATGACCAATGTTCAAGTAAAAAACGCAAACGTTACTAATGTTTTAAACTTTATCAGCGTTTGCATTTTAAAAATTCAAGTAATTATCAGAGAATTACGAATATCTTTCACTTGAAAATTGAGCGTTAAATACGGAACGCCACCCAATTGCACATTGAAAATTTATTTATCTCTAATCCGCCAAAACCCTCTCCTTCTTCTTCCCTAAAAACGGCAACCAACTGTCCTCAATACTTCCCCCAAAATCCCGCAAAAACATCACGAATGATGGTTTATATGGCTTTATTTTAATGGACATATTTGCCTCTTCGGGCGTTTGGTCGCCTTTGCGAGAATTACATCTTTTGCAAGCCGTTGTTAGATTATCCCAAGAGGTTCGTCCTCCTCTTGACTTTGGAATTACGTGGTCGAGCGTTAAATCCTCCGTCTTTCCACAATATTGACAACTACTATTATCTCGCCTAAAAATGTTCTGTCTTGATAACATCACGCCTTTGTAGGGCAAGTAGACGTAACGGTGCAAACGAATCACGGAAGGCATCGGGAAAGACTGCGAAATGGAATGTAATTGCTCAGTAGCGGACTCTGCTACCAAATCAGCTTTTTTCAAAAAGACCAATAAAAATGCTTTGGGAATAGAACAAACCGTTAAGGCACTATAATCTTGATTCAATATTAAAACTTTCCGACCCATAATCCTGTGATGTTTAAATGTCCGTTATTTGTCAATCATTATTTGATATTTATTTGCTAAACTAAATTACTGATAAATCTTATAGAAATAACGCAACCTTAAACATTTTTGTTTCGCTTGATTTTGAACTTTCTTAAAATTATTCCTTTCGATGTAAATCGTTTCATTTTGAACTTACCACTTTGAAATTTATTCAAAATAGCGGTGCTATTCCTCATAAATTTCAGAGTGGTAAGTTTAAAATGAATTCAGTTTCCATTCAAATCGAAAAGTTTAAACAGGTTCATTTTGTTAATCAGAAGTTTATTGTGAACTTACTAAAAATTCAAAAACAAACTTTATGACCTCACAATATTTCAATCAAGATCATCAACTTTTCCGTCAATCGGTTCGTCAGTTTATTGAAAAAGAAGTAATTCCAAATGCTTCAATATGGGAAACTGAACGCCAAATTCCAAAGTCTATTTTTCAGAAAATGGGTGATTTAGGTTATTTGGGCATCAATTTTTCGGAAGAATACGGTGGAACAAATGCCGATTTATGGTATTCAGTCGTGTTTTTGGAAGAGATTGCTCGCTCCACGATGGGCGGATTTTCAACTGCTGTCAGTGTGCATCAATACATGGCAATCAATCATATTGCAAAAATTGGTAGCCCATTCTTGAAGGAAAAGTATCTCGTTCCAGCCATTGCGGGTGAGAAAATTGCGGCTTTGGGAATTTCAGAACCCAATGCAGGTTCAGACGTTTCAGCGATTTTGACTACGGCAGTTAGAGACGGAGATGATTACATAATTAACGGCTCAAAAACCTTTATCACCAACGGAACGTATGGCGATTTTATTACTTTAACTTGCAAGACAAACACATCGGCAGGAGCAAACGGTGTGAGCTTAATCGTAGTAGATTTAAACGCTGAGGGCATTATTCGTACAAAACTCAATAAAATGGGTTGGCACAGTTCCGATACTGCCGAAATCAGTTTTGATAATGTGCGTGTACCCGTAACGCACTTAATCGGACAAGAAAATGCAGGTTTTTATTACCTCATGGAAAGTCTTCAATTAGAGCGATTAGTTGCCGCAATTATGGCAGTGGCGGGTTCAGAATTGAGTTTGGAATTAACGATTCAATACCTCCACGAAAGAGAAACTTTTGGTCGTCCGATTGCCAAATATCAAGCCATTCGTCATAAAATTGCGGAGATGGCAACCGAGGTTGACATTGCCCGTGAATTTGTATATTCAACTTGTTGGAAATTTACGCAGGGCGAAGTGATGGTAAAAGAATGTTCGATGGCAAAACTTTTTACGTCCGAACTCGCCAAACGGGTGGCAGATGGTTGTTTGCAGTTCTTTGGCGGATTTGGCTACATTGAAGATTACCCAATTTGCAGGATTTATCGTGATGCTCGTGTAGGCACAATTGCGGGAGGAACATCGGAAATTATGAAGGAAATTATCAGTAAAATTGTAGTGGATGGAGCGGCTTATCAGAAGGTTTATTAGGGTATAAATTAGACCACGGATTCTGGACACAATCCGTGGTCTAATCATTGTGTGCCACCTAAACTCTCTCAAAAACAACCGCTGCCCAATTGTTTTTGCTTTCCATTTTTGTTTTTATTAATCCCACTGATTTTGCAACGTCCTCAATGTCCTCAATATCATGCTCATAAAAACCACTCACGACCAACATTGAAGGAGAAGGTTTCATGAATTCTACGTATTTTGGAATATCTCGTATGAGAATATTACGGTTAATATTTGCTAAAATAATGTCATATTGCTCGGCAGGTTCATCTTCTATGGTTCCTTGACGAATCGTAATATTCTGACAATCATTTAATTGACAATTCTCACGAGAATTCTCAGCCGCCCATTCCTCAATATCAAACCCTGCCACTTCTGACGCTCCTAATTTTGAAGCAAAAATGGCTAAAATACCCGTTCCGCAACCCACATCAAGCACTTTTTTGTTTTCATGGTCAATATCAATCTGCAAACTCAACACCATTGAAGTGGTTTCATGATGCCCCGTTCCGAACGACATTTTTGGATTAATCAACAATTCATAAGCCACGTTTGGGTCAGGTTCGTGGAAATTTGCCCGTACTCGCACACGCCCATCAGCCGCCAAAATTGGTTCATAGTTTTTCTCCCATTCTTCGTTCCAGTTCTTTTTTTCTAAGGTTTTATAAGAATAACTAATCGGAGTCATGCCCAGATACCGCTCCATAATTTCGTCCACGGCATTTTCTGAAAAAATATCTTCGGTGATGTAGGCGTTCAAAGAATCGGATTCTTCGGTAAAAGTTTCGTAACCAATTTCACCCAATTCCGCCATGAAAATATCAGAAAATTCAGGATTGATGTTCAGTTTTAATTCTATATAATTCATGGTTTTGGGATTGGTTTGATGATTTGCATATTCGTTTACATATACTAAGGCAAATAAAAAGCCCTTAGAAATTAGTCTAAGGGCTTTTTTGTGGTAAAAGGCGGACTCGAACCGCCGACACACGGATTTTCAGTCCGATGCTCTACCAACTGAGCTATTTCACCGTTTACTTTTTTGGTACTTCCCAATGTGTCATTTGGGACTGCAAAGGTAGGGAAAAAAATTACTTCTGCAAAACCTACTTTGAAAAATTTTTGAAAAAAT
>JAYUIP010000781.1:0-1504 GCA_043765945.1 Arcicella sp. | reverse complement strand
GGTCATCAAACATATCAATCAACACATCATTTTGAATTTTTGAGCCTTTAATTGATTCATTTACAGGCATTTCCAAATATATCCATGTGGCTTCTCCTTCTTTTTCTTTTCCAATATAATTGATAGTAGTCTTCTGGTTTTTAGCATTTATAACCATAAAATGCTTCTTTACATATATTTCTACGAATGGGTCGTTTTTATCATTATTTTCCACCAAAAACTTCTTATTTTGATTAGTTACTGAAAGCACTTTTTCTAAATCATCCGTGAAAACTCTGAGACTAATTTCAAAGATTTTGGATTTAGCATTATACCGCATTTCGGTTAGGCTGGTGTGGAAATCATGGGCTTTTAGGTGAAGGGAGAAGGGAGAAGGGAGGAAAGAAGTTTGTAGAATTAAAACCATTCCTAAAACCAAAAACCTGCAAGTCTTTTGAACAAACGGAAGCCGTCCTTCAAAAGAACGGCTTCCGTAAATTTGTGTTATATTTTTTACTTTTCCCATTTACTTAAAAATCTTAAAAATATCATTTCCGAAAGCAAAAACCATTAATCCCAAAAGAATAAATGTTCCTATTTGTTGAGCCACTTCTTGCACTCTAACGGAGGGTGTTTTGCCCGTAATCATTTCCCAAATCAAGAAAATGGCGTGTCCACCATCAAGGGCAGGAATGGGTAAGGCATTCATAAAAGCTAATGACATGGAAAGTAAGCCCGTTAAGAACCAAAACTTTCCCCAATCCCAAACGCCACCAAATATTTTGGCAATTCCAATCGGTCCACTAACGGCATTTGAAGCGGAAACATCGCCTTTAAAAATCTTTTTAAAACCCTTTAAATTTGTACCGATTATGGTGAATGCTTCTACAAAACCCGCATTGAAAGATTCTCCAATTGTGTAATCTTCGTGGGTAAGTTTTAATAACGGATTCATGATAAATCCGACCGTTCCATCTTTTGAAACGTCCATTTTTAAGGTGTCAATCGTTCCTTTTCTATCAACAATAGCGGTTATTTTCTTTTCTTTGTTTTCATCTAAAATTGACTTAAATTCTTGATAAAACTTTACGGGTTTTCCATTGATGTTCACAAACTTATCTCCCGCTTGCAAACCTCCACGAAATGCACCTCCTCCCCCTTCGGTTTTGGATACTTCCTTCACTTCAAAAGGTAACCCTTCTTGAATGAATTCTCCTTTTTTACCATTGGCTAATTGATCTAAAAATCCACTTGGAAGCGTAATGTCTTTCTTCTCTCCATTACGTTCAATGGTGTATCTTGCCTCATCTTCCATGATAAGTTGCGGTACTTCATCAAAACGAACTGGCACTTTACCATTTACTTCCAATACCTTGTCACCCGTCTTGAATCCCACTTCTTGGGCTAATTTACCTGCATAAATTCCTTGTTTGTTTACCTCTGAGAGTGTTATAAAGTTGTTTCCAGAGTTATATCTGATTCCCCAAAAAATCAGAACGCCCAAAATCAAATTCACAATAATCCC
>JAYUIP010000780.1:0-1505 GCA_043765945.1 Arcicella sp. | reverse complement strand
TTGCTTGCTTGACTGATTCTTTGGGGAAATTTTCATTATCCAAGATTAGCTTGGGACAAAGTAGAATAGAGGTTAAGGCTTTGGGATATTATACGGTTGAAAAAAGTATCTCAATTAAATCAAAAAGCTTTGAAATTGATTTTGTGTTGAAAGAGGATTCAAAAACGCTCGTGGGTGTAACCGTAATTGCTCCCACAATTGAACGTGAACTGTTGAAATTACCCGAAAATATGACGGTAGTAAACACAAAACCATTTTATAAAACAAATCAGGGAGTTTTGGATGTTTTGAGGCGAACTAGTGGCATAAAAATCCGCACTAATGGAGGTTATGGAGCGAGAACAGATTTCTACATCAATGGCATCAGTGGCAAACAGATTAAATTTTTTCTGGATGGTGTACCATTGAGTGCCTTGGGGGAAACGCAGAGTATAAACATTGTTCCGTTGGAGCAAACAAGCCGTTTTGAAATTTACAAAGGGGTCATTCCAATTCGATTAGGAAGTGATGCTTTGGGTGGGGCAATTAATATCGTTTCTCGGGATGATTTGAAAGATTATTTGGACGTTTCAACCTCCGTAAGCTCTTTCAATACGACAAAAAATAATTTGAATATTAGAAAATTTATCGCTGATAATCAATACGTTGGACTGAGTTCTACCTATAATTATGCAAAAAACGACTACCCTATTTTGGCGGAAATTCCCGATGAATTTGGTTCGCCCGTGTTTAGAAATGTGAAGCGTTTTCATAATCGGTATCAGTTTTATAACGTCAAATTATCAACGGGTTGGATTAATAAACCTTGGGCAAATCAGTTTTCTATGATGATTCAAACGGCTGAAACTCAGGATGAAATACAGAATAATGTTATCATGCGACAGCCCTACGGACAGGCAAAATACGGGGAAAATTTATACGGTGGGTTGCTCAAATACGTTAAACGAGATTTATTTAAGAATATTCACGTAAATACTTACCTCTCGTATTCAAAGGTGAAAAGTGCTTTTACCGACACTACTTTAAATGTTTATAATTGGGATGGATTGGTGGTTGATAAAAGATTTTCGGGCGGTGAAATCTCTACTTCTGGCAATTTATTAAACACTAAAACTGATGTCTTGAATACGCAACAATCCGTTAATTGGTCGCCAACTAAATCTTTTGAACTGTCTTTTTCTAATAGCTATCAACAATTTTATAGAACGGGGAGTGACCCTTTCGCTTTCAAATTTTACGGATTTGATTTCTACAATAATCCGCAAAAGATGGTTAAAAACATTACGGGGTTAAGTACTGAAATGAAGTTTTTTAAAGAACGATTAATTAATATTTCCTCCATCAAACACTTCTATTCAAGGTTTAGTGGTAATAAATTGGTGGATATAAATTATATTCCCATTGAGCAAAAGATTGAAAATTTGGGTTACAATACTGCCTTTACTTTTTTTGTCAATCAGGATTTATTTGTGAAAGCATCCTACGAAAAAGCCACTCGATTACCC
>JAYUIP010000779.1:0-1507 GCA_043765945.1 Arcicella sp. | reverse complement strand
TTTAGTTCTACGGAAGTTGAACAGGTGAATTATCACGGGGATTGACAAAGCCAAAAGCCCCCAAAGGAAGGTTGGAAATAGGAATTGCATATATTTTTAAAATCATCAAAACATAAAACTACAAAAAAGCCGTGATTGATTTACTTCTGATAATACTTAATCAAAATTTATTCCAGTTTTCACTAAGAAAAATATCCTTCCACTTATTTATCACCCTATCATTTTGTTTCTTGCCATGAATTTTAACCATAACAAAATGACACGCAGCATATTCTCTTCTCTTTTCGTTTCGATTTTGCTTTTCGCTTGTACGCAAAAAGCAAACCTTTCCCAATCAAATAGTCTTTTATATGCCTTCAAAACTCAAACAGGAATTAATGCCGCTCAAGCAACTGACGACAGTTTATTGATAAAAGCAAAACTCTGGCAAGGCTCTGGAAATTATCTTGGTGTGGATGCTTGGGAGGTTTTTGAAATTTCTGCCAATACAAAACTGTATGGCGGTTTGCCTGGTCAATCTGAATTTTATAGTGTAGAAAAGTCTATCGTAGATGTAAATTTCGATAAAGTTAAATATTGGGAAAGTTTGCAAGTTGCTCAACATCCAACTTTTGGGTATCGTCCAAAGGTTGCAGAATATTTCGCAAATTCTTTAATTAAGGTGGCGGTTTCAAAAACCTTAGCTAATCCAAAATATGGTCAGGGTGGTGCGTGGCAAGTATTTGTGGATAATTATTCTAAGAAAATTACTTTTGTTAAAGAAATCCTTTTAAAATAATGGAATCTATATTTATAAATAATTGCCCCGCTTGTGAACCCGTGAATAGGTTGATTGGTATCTTGTTAGAAAACGGTTTCGAGATTATTGAGCAATATCTGGACGATTATCATTTTCATCAACTATGCTTCAAAGTGAAAGGAAATATTAATCTTTTAGGAATTATTTCCATTGACGGCTTTTCAAGAGAAGAAAATAAATTTATCTGCGACTGTCATTGGTCAACGATTGAAATTATGGAAGGTATTTACTCAAAAGCAATTTTTTGACCTTGATGTTAAAAGGTCATTGATTTTGATGAAATAGACTTCAATCTACCTATCTCAGAGATGTGTCAGAACATTGTTTTTGAAGAAAATGAAAATAAAAATTCCTCACCAAAAGAATAATTCGGTGAGGGATTTTTTTAGTATACAGGTTTCTAACCCGTTGATAACTCTACCGTTAACAGGACTGTGCGTCCCAGTTAGAAACCTATTATACTTACTTCTTCTTTTTCAAAGGAGTCGCTGGCATTGCCACTGGTAATTTTGCCGTATAATCGGCAATTCCTTTCTCAACAGCACTTTTCATTCCTGCAAATCCAGTGTCACTCCCACCCAAAGCAAGAGCCTTTTGTGCCAATGGTAGAGCCTCGGCATAATTACCTAACTTGCTCAATATCTGAGCCTTAGTCCATACATTTCTAAAAGTTTCCCCTCCTGCAATCGAGGCATTTGCCATTTTCAA
>JAYUIP010000778.1:0-1508 GCA_043765945.1 Arcicella sp. | reverse complement strand
CGTTTTTGAAGATTTTTGCATTCTGTAATTTTCCGTTTGCCACGCAGTTGAGGGCAACGCCACCTGCCAAACAGATGTTGTCGGAACCCGTTAAACGTTTGGCTTCTTTTGCCATCAAAATAACGATTTCTTCTGTCACAATTTGAGCCGCCAAAGCAAAATCACAGTGTTCGGGTTGCAGATTCGTTTCAGATTCACGACGAGCAAAACCGAAAAGTTTTTCCCATTCTTTATCTTTCACCATCCTTAGACCCGTGGCGTAATCGAAGTATTTTTGGTTCAACCAGATTGAACCATCTGGTTGAATATCAATGAGTTTAGTCCGAATAATATCTGCATAACGCAAAGTATTGGCTGAATTTGGATCACCATAAGGTGCTAATCCCATCAATTTATATTCCCCCGAATTCACTTTGAAACCCGCAAAATATGTAATAGCAGAATATAAAAGTCCCAATGAATGTGGAAATTGCAATTCCTTCAAAATGGTCATATCTTTTCCTTTACCATGACAAATTGAAGCGGTTGCCCACTCGCCAACTCCATCAATGGTAAGCACGGCAGATTCTTCAAAAGGGGAAGGATAATAGGCACTTGCAGCGTGCGAAAGGTGATGTTCAGGGAAGAGTAATTTAACTTTCTTTTTATCGAATTCGCCGATTTTGAAAAGTTCTTCGTAGAGCATTCTTTTCAAAAACATTTTCTCTTTCAACCAAACGGGAATGGCGGTCAAAAACGAACGAAGTCCACTCGGTGAGAAAGCGTAATAAGTTTCTAATAAACGCTCAAATTTCAAGAGGGGTTTGTCATAAAAAACGATTGCGTCTAATTTATCTAAGGTCAATCCCGATTCCAGTAAGCAATATTCAACGGCTTTGGTTGGAAAAGCGGGGTCATGTTTGATACGTGTAAAGCGTTCTTCTTGTGCAGCAGCAATAATTTCTCCATTTTGTGTGATAGTTGCCGCCGAATCATGGTAAAAAGCTGAGATTCCTAAAATATTCATGAAATAAGTTTTCTGGTAATTAAAAGACAAAAGTACGATAGATTGAGGTAAATGCCAATCATGAAACTACATGAAACAATTAAAATTATTAAAAGGTTATGACTTTTAAAAAAGAGTCTTGACTTTGTTGCCCAAATCCAAAGAAAATAATTCAGCTCCTCGCTTATTCAAATGCTGGGAATTGTAAAAATTATCACGATTATAACAAAGTGAATTCTTGGAATAATCTAAAAATTGACAGCCATATTTTCTAACCGATTCTTGACATAAGTTAATCAATTTACTTTTATTTTTGTAGTAAGTCTGAACTTCAAAATATTCTGGTGCATATACCAAAATTACCTTAATATTCTCTCGTTGACAAAAAGCTAAATATTCATTAAATTGACGAATTACTTCTTTATCAAATCTATAATTTACTCCTTTTGGATAGCGTTTTTTAAAAGTTTCAAAATCTTTGTTCCAAGCATAATTATTACCCCGATAACCTTTATATTTTGTG
>JAYUIP010000777.1:0-12884 GCA_043765945.1 Arcicella sp. | reverse complement strand
GATTCCCTTTTGCATCAAGCGATGGCTTAAAATATAAGACTGATGAGCCTACAAAAACAGGAGTACCGTCTGGATTTGTTCTTGTGTAATCAATTACTAAAACAAAATCTCCCGTATCTGTCAAATATTGCAGGTATACATTTCCAATTACACGAGCAGGGGCAACGGTTGATAAAGTGATAACATTGCTTTTAATTTTTGCGTAAAGTGCCTTGTATTCAGCACTTTGAGATGCAAGGGCTGGATTCATATAAAAACCCTCAAACAACGAACCAAGGGCATAATAGAAAGGTAATGCAGGTCTTGATGATTGGACAAAATTGATTCGTCTTCCTGCTGAATTAATATAATATACCTTTAAAGCACTATCCCACAACATCTCTTGAAATGTTACTCCGTATAAAGTTATTGCAGTTTTTAATTGCAATCCCGTCACAGTGGTTACAAACTGAGAACTGGCAACGTCAATATCTCCTGTCTTAGCATTAATTAAATATAACGAAACGGTTTTTTCACTAAAATTCAAGTTGACATCTGATTTTTCTCCCGTTGGAAAAACTAAGGTTAAAAATTTATCTGTATTCAGATATCCCAATGTACTATTGAAAATGTTCGATAATCCACCTTTTGCTAATAAATCTGACTCTATTTTTGTAATTTTTGTCAGAATCATTTGGGTTTTATTTCTACTACCAACAAGGGTTATTTTAGCATCAGTTGCTGAAGTAAATTCCAATTCTAAATCAGCTTTTTGCCCAGTTCCACCATTATAATCAGGATTTACCAACTCATGAAGGTAAGAATAGGAATCGAAAACAAGGGTTGGTTTTTGGAGTGTTTTTACTTGATAGGTTGTCTCGAAAGATTTATCGTATCCATTTCCAAAATAGGAACCACCACCACTGTAATTTCTATCATCAATATCAGAATACATCACTACTTTACCGTTCGCATCAAATTTCAGGTAGAAACTATACCCCCCCGTTTTTCCTCCGTCAGGATAATATTCTCCTCTCCAACCGTTTTCTGCTCCCGCTAATTGTTTTTTGTAACCATCAACAATGGTGGTTACTCTTTTATTGGCTGATTCTTCAAATATTGGTTCTACTTCGCTTTTGTTACATGACAACATCACAAATAGGAACATTGAAAGATATATAAAATTCTTTTTCATAATTTTGTTATTTTGTAAAGTTGATGATTGCCGTTTGTGTTCTGGCTTGTAACGACCTAAAATCAATGTTATAAGTTTTCTTCATATAATCTATCACAATTTGTTCTTTTTGACGAAGGGCAGCTTTTGCCACAGCATTACGATTTGCATTCACCATGGTATCAAAGCGTGGTTTCCCTTCTACTAACATAGTTGCTAATATCTCAACAAAATCTTCATCTGGACCACTCATTGAATAGGGCGTAATATATCCCAAAGATAAAGCCTCTGCATCTGAAACATTATACCAATTTGAGGTATAACTTCCTGGCGTGATTTGCTTGAAAGGTAATGGATAAAGGATGTTCTGATGCAAAATATGCCCAAATTCGTGATGAATCGTGTGCAACATTCTTTTTACTCCCGCCACATTTTTCTTATCAAATTCATTGATTTCATAAAGTGTTACTTTGCGTCCACCTTCTGCCGTACCCAAAACAACCGTTCCGTTATTATTCCAGTTGAGGCTTCCTACTAAAACATATTGTTTTGGACAGAATTTTTTAATAAAATCTGCTCCTGCTTCCGCCTCATAAGGGTCAATCCAGATGGCTTTTACTGCCTCCATAGTAGGTTGAACTTTCGATACCAACGGTGGCACCAAAGTTTTATTAAGGGGTATTTCGTAAGGATCCCAACGATATTTTACTTCGATATTATACGGTTTTGTGAAGGTATTATCTATCCAAATATCAACGGGTTGTTTAACAAAAACCTCTCCACCTAAGCCATCAACTTTGGGGCTTAGGTCTTCAACTTTACTACTACACGCAACCATTACGTAGGTCACGAATGCTAAGATTGCTATATTTAAAAATGTCTTTTTCATATTTTTATTTTTGTAAATGAAATGATGAAACTATCTTGGATTTAACGGCATTCCTGAAAGTGATGCTTCTTGTGGAATTTGTAATACTCTTCTTTTATCATCGGCGGTGAGTATTTGCTGGGTTCCGCCTATGTTCTTGTGTGTAACAGGAATTTTAAAACGTAAAATATCAAACCAACGCATTCCTTCGTGCATGAATTCTCTTCTTCTATAATCAATAAGTGACTGATATAATGCCCCAGAACTGTTTGTGGTGCCATAAAAAGCATTATTTTTTGCAATGGTCAAGGTATGTAAAGCGGGGTTATATCCAGCAATACGAAGGCTCAAAAAAGTATTTAAGTCTGCTAAACAATTAGTGCCATCGCCTTTATTCAAGTAAGCCTCCGCACGATTGAACAACACTTCTTCGGTAGTGAATAAGGGATTCATATTATAACCATTGCCAATGTCGGCACTTGCGGTTACTCTTACAAAAAGTTCATTGTATTTAGGGAGAAACACGCCATTTTCACCTCCAAAAAGTGAATATGCAAATGAACCTCCCGCTGGATTTGTTCCGAAATATAAACTTCTTCCTGTGTTAATATTGAGTCCATAACGAACCCTTGCTGCATAAAATCTCCCCCAAAATGAACCAGTTTCTGCTAAGAGCAAATTAGCTTTTTCAGTAGCCTGGCTATATTCAGAGGCAATAAGGGTGAAACTTTTTTGAGAATAATTGGTATTCCAATTTCTTAAATTGGGAGCGAATCCTGCTGTTCCTGCCACTTTGTTTGCATACAAAATTACTTTATCATAATCTCTTTTGTACAGATAAAACCTCGAAGCAAAGGCATTGACAGCATTCGTGTTGAAATGATAGGCTGGTACTTTATATGTTTGGTCACTTATGAGTGGCAAACCTGCTAATAAATCCTTCTCTATATTTTCATATACTGATTTTACAGTTCCTCGGCTATATTGTTTAACTACAACTTTCTCTGGTTCAGTTACATACGGAATTCCTAAGTCATTAGTTGCGGAAGTGGCATCATAAAATTTAGCGAATAAGTTTACTAACATGAAATGAGCATAAGCTCTGGCGACCAGGGCTTCTCCTTTTTGAGGATTCAAACTTGGTTTATCGCCCAAAAGTTTAATGGATTCCAAGGCTTGATTAGCAGCGGCAATGGCTGAATAGCAAGATGCCCAATAATTCTGAGGGGAATCCGTATCTAATTGTTGCACATCTTGCCAAAAATAGGGCTTGGCGTATATTGGACTTGGAGCCGAGTTGTCATAATTATCCTCGACATTATCAGACATCAATTCGCAAAAAGCATGATAACTTCCAGAGGGATAAGCACTTACCAATAACTCCGATATTTTTTCTGGAGTATCAATATCCGTTCTATTATCGGGAATAGTGTCCAGATAATTATCACAGCCTGATAAAGTAAAAAGGCTGAATACACTTATATATATGATAAATTTCTTCATGTAATTATTTTTTTATGTGTGAATTGTGAATTTTAAAAAGTCTTTAAGTATCATTTTAAAGACTAATTACCAATCACTATTAACTAATCACTAAGTTTACAAACTTGCTTTTAAAGAGAATGAAATTTGCTTTGGTACAGGAAATGCTACTCCACCCGAACCAAAAAATTCTGGATCCTGACCTAATAATCTTTTATCGGAATATAGCAATGTTAAATTAGTCGCTGATACTTTGGCGGATAAACCTTTAAATCCAATCTTTTTTGCCCATAACAATGGTAAATTGTAGCCAATAGCGATATTCTTTAATCTTACAAAATCACCATTTACTACTCTTGCCGTTGATAAGTTGTAGGCTGTCAACGGAAATTCCCCTCCTTGTAACAAAGATGCCGTCCTTGCATCTAAAATAGCTGGAATTGATGTTTTTTCTTCATCTCCTGGCAATAACCATCTGTTTGAAAACTCTTTTGGAGATGCCACTAAGTCAGTATAAAATTCTGCAAACTTGGGGTCGAGCTTGATTTTATTTCCTCCTTGAAAAGATACAAAAACGTTAAAATCCCAATTCTTGTATTTAAAAGTATTTGAAAAACCACCATTCATCGTTGGGTCCAGTGATCCCAAATATTTAAGATACTGTACTTCCTGACTTTGAATATCAACAATTGTTCCTTTTTCTCCCGTTTCTGTGATGAACGTAGGAACACCTTTTTCGTTCAATCCCTGAAAGTCTATGCCAAAAATACTTCTTACGGGATAACCTTGTTGTGGACCTCCTTCTTGTTTAATCAAGTCAAAAATCAATGGTAAACTTTTCAAGTTGGTAATTTCGTTTTTGTTGTAGCCAAAATTGAAATTTGTTTTCCATTGAAAATCCTTGTAATTCACCACCGTTGCCGATAATCCAATATCAATTCCCTTTGATTTCATATCGGCGTAATTGGCTTCTTTAAATAATTCACCGCCCACACCTGATGTTTTGAGACGACCAATCAAATCAAAACCTTTTCTTTGATACGCATCCACGATTAGGCTAATTCTATTGTTAAATAATCCTAAATCAAAGCCTATGTTGGTTTCGAATTGTTTCTCCCACGTTAGCTCAGAATTCTCCAAACTTTGTGCATAAATGCGAGACTCTTTTTCCGACAAATATGGTCTGTTTGTGAGTTGATTTTTGAAGATAGCCGTTGAGTTCTTAGCACGCCCAATACTGGCAGTTAGTCCATAAGTTCCTCTCAACGACAAACGACTAATCATGTCATTATCTCGCAAAAATGATTCTTCCTTGGCATTCCATGAACCACTAATGTTCCAAGTTGGCAAATAACGAGCGGATTTTGCACGCCCTAACTGGTTTGAACCGTCAATACGCCCTGTTAAATTGATTATGTATTTGTTATCGTAAGAATAATTAGCATTAGAAAAGAAAGCAACAAAACGATCTCTTTGATTCTCAACTCCGTAATAATTAAAGTTATAATCTAAGCCCTGTTTTATGATTCTATAATCAGTAAATGGAATACCACCTTTATCGAATTGATAACCAAAACCTGTAAAATTAGATTCTTGACGATCGGCATATCTGATTTCTTGACCGAGTAAAACATTTACAGTATGAATATCCTTGAAAGTATTGTTCCAGTTTATTTGATGTCTTGCGTAATAATTGACCAATCTATCTTCATTTTGTCTGAATATACCTCCTTGCGGCAAAACCACAGCAGGTTCAGCTTCTGGGTTATCGGGATCTCTGTAAAGATATTTATTTGCTTGTCTTGTAATGTTACTTTCGGCAGCACGGTAGGCATTTGCCTGATTAGAACTCTCGTAAGTTTTGTTTTCTCTCACTGAATTCACTCGACGCATCGTTCCAATAATATTATAAGTCAAATGTTTATTGAATCTATATTCTGATTCTAATTGAAATTTTAAATCTAACTGATTCAATTCCAAGAAGTTAGACTCCGTTTCTTTGATAATATTAAACGGAGCGAAATCTTTTTTAAAAAACTCTAAATTTCCGTTTTCATCGTAAGCCGTTAAAGCTCTGCTTGTGTTCAAAGCGTAACTAAATGGGTTTATATCAAAATCTCTATCGTATTTTCCTTGATAAGCATTATTAACTCTGTCTTGCGAACCTGGAGTTCTTTGCTCTCTGATTGAAGCAACAATGCTGGGACTGAATGAAAATTTGTCGCTAAGTTTGAAGTTGGCTCTGGTATTAAAAGTATATCGTCTCACTTTATCAGCAATAGACCAGCCACTATCATCATAAACTGAAAGAGATGAATAAACCTGTGCCAATTCAGAACCCGTTGTAAAACTCAATGAATGCTCTTGGGTAAGGGCATTTCTAAATAATAGCCTAAACCAGTCTGTATTTACACCAGCATATCTTTGAAGAAAGTTAGATTTGGCTTCTGGATTATTCTCTAAACCAAACTTTTTGGTGGTTGGGTCATAGGCATTAATGAGGTCATACATTTTACCATAAACACCTGAATTAGATCTTTGAGAGACACTACTGAGTGTTAACCAACCTTTCCTTTCTAATTCTGAATAAACGCCCATTTGTTCATTAGAATTCATGATGTTGTAATCATTGTAGGTTGGGCGGAGGGTTACGGCAAAATTGCTTGAGTAACTAACTGCCATGGGTTGCACACGTCCTCTTTTGGTGGTAATTACAACCACACCGTTCATGGCTCTTGCTCCGTAGAGGGCAGTTGCTGAGGCATCCTTTAAGATTTGGAAAGATTCAATATCGTCCGAATTCAGACCTGCAACGGCAGAACCCAAAAGTGTATTGGCATTTCCAGAAGATAAATCGTCATTTGAGATATTCACGACATCTTCCAAAACAACACCATCAATCACCCAAAGCGGTTTATTTTCCCCCGTGATTGAAGTTGCCCCACGAATTCTGATTTTTGGAGCCGTTCCGAAAGTACCCGACACGTTTTGTACGGACACACCCGCCGCACGACCCTCGAGCATACGACCCACGTCGATTGTACCAGCTAATTTTACATCATCAGCCTTTAATTTGACGGCAGCCCCTGTGAAATTGGCACGGTCAATTTTCTGATAACCCGTTACAACCACCTCATCTAAGGCTTTTATGTCGGTTTCTAAAGATACGTTGATTTTGGATTGCTTATTGACAGCGACCTCTTTGTTGGTGAATCCAATGGCGGAGAAAACCAAAGTAGCCCCATCTTTGACCTTAATAGAATAATCACCATTTGCGTTAGCAACAACCCCATTTTTAGTTCCTTTCTCTCTGATGGCTGCCCCTGGGATGACAGCACCTTCGCTTGCAGTTTCGGTAATTTTACCCGAAACCGTAATTTCCAATACGTTGTTGGAAGTAGGGTTAGTATTATAGGCATGAACCTGATTTGCCAGCAAGAATAAGCAAATCATTAAAGCACTGAGCCATTTCATGTTAAACACAGTAATGTTTTTTTTCATAACGGTTGGTGATTGTAATGTAAAAGGAAATAGTTTTCTTTCCTTACGACTGTTTACTATATTAAAGACGAATATATCAAAAAATGTTTGAATTACGATAATTCTGTTTGTTTTAAGATTACGGAATTTTATCTGGGTAATTACTTGAATACATCTTCAAAATTTGTCATTTTACTTATAACGCAAAGAGCCTTCTTGAATTACAAGAAGGCTCTAATTTTTGTTGAATGGGTTTGTTACAGAGTTATTCTGTAGCCTATTTGCTTAATATCCGTCATTTTGTTTCAAAGCAGTATTTGCCTCAATCTCACGTTGTGGAATTGGTAATAATTTTTGCGTATCAACCCAGCCAGTTAAAAGTGTTTTTGCACGTCCTGTTCTTACTAAGTCAAAAAAGTAATGTCCTTCAAGAGCAAGTTCCAAACGTCTTTGCTTGAATATCTCATCACGCATAGCAGGTTGGTCAAGTGCTAATGAAGAAGGAGAAGCAACTAAACCTGCTCTAACACGAATCATATTCAGTATTGGAAGTGCATCAGTCATTTTTCCCTGTTCAACTAAGGCTTCAGCTTTATTAAGTAACGTTTCAGCATATCTAAATACAAGAATATTGTCATCTTGATTAGCTATGCGGTAATATTTAATAGCGACATCGTAGGACGTACCCAACATTTTACGGGTATCAGCAGCATCATAAGCTCCAATAAGACCAGTTGATGGACGAACCTCATTACGTCCACCCAAAGTTGATGAAAACATAAAGAAGGCTATACCACTCTGATCAGTATTTGAAAATTGCAATTCAAATATACTTTCAGCAGAATTTTTCGTTCCAAAAACAGTTGAATAACTTGCTGGTAATGAATACTTTTTAGCATTGATGATCAAATCTGTGTTTGAAACTACATTATCCCACTCCTTATTATACAACGCCACACGACTTTTCAAGGCATAAGCTGCAAATTTATTAGCACGTCCTGCTGCACTATTGGCTGGTAATTTAGCAATAGCTGCATCTAAATCAGCATTAACTTGCTTATACACTTCCGCAGTAGTGTTACGAGGTACTTTTAAAGACTCGTCGGCTTTTGTAGTTGGTGCTGTAATAATAGGCACATCACCCCAATATTTTACCAAAGTAAAATAATTTAATGCACGTAAAAACTGAGCTTCTGCGACAATCTGGTCTTTATCAGGAAATCCATTTCCATCAATATTTGGAACTGCCGAGATGATAAAGTTCATTCGTAAAATACCATTATAAAGTGTTGACCACATATTGGTAACTTCTGCATTATTCGTCAGTATTGCTCGGTTTGATATTTCAGCAAAACTTGGAAAAGTACCTGTATGACGTAAATTTCCTCCGTGTAAATCTGGGAGTGTAATCATACGATTTCCATAATAGTTACCGTTTTGGAGAGCATCGTAAGCACCTAATAAACTGGCACGAGCGGATGAGGCATCCTTTATTTCAGAAGGAATGGCCGTTTGTGGTAGTTGGTCTAATACTTTCTCACAACTGGTATTTATCAACGCTATTAATACCAGCGAAAATAAGACTTTGAAAGATTTTATATATCGTAACATTTTTATATTTCTTTTAAAAGTTAATAGCACAACACTTAGGGTGTAAGCTATAAATTATTTTTCTGTATTAAAATCCTATGTTCAATCCAACTGTGTATGTACGTGGTTGTGGGAATGTTAGGAAATCAGTACCCAAAGCAGTATTGCTTGTGTTGAAAGTGTTTACTTCTGGATCCAAACCACTGTACTTCGTAGTTGTCCAAAGATTTTGCCCTTGTACATATATCCGAACCTTGTCCAACTTAATTTTTTGAACAATTGATTTTGGGAGATTATACCCCAATGAAATTGTTTTCAAACGAACATAAGATCCATCTTCTAAGAAACGACTTGATACACGGCGATTTCCACTTGGGTCTCCCCATACTGCACGTGGTACATTAGTATTTGTGTTTGTTGGAGTCCAACGATTTAATACGCCTTGCGTTTGTCCAAACACACCATTCATTCCTTCTGAAAAGAATCTGGTATAATTTAACAAGGTGTTACCTTGAGTAAATTGGAAGAACATTCTAAAATCAAAACCTCCTAAGAAAGTAACCGTATTATCAAATCCACCTACAAAATCAGGTAAAGCATTTCCTAAAAGCTCTTGGTCAAGGGAGTTAAATACACCATTTCCGTCCACATCACCATAACGAACATCTCCAGGTTTAGCAGTATTTTTTTGTAAACTGGCAGCTACTTCATCAGCATTTTGGAAGATACCATCATTACGATAACCTCTGAATGTTCCTAATGGAGAGCCTTCCTCTACCCAATTACCAAATCCAGCCGTAAATTTAGGCGAACCTCCTAAACTTGTAACCTTGTTAGTATTTCTTGATATATTTAAAGTGGCATCCCAAGTAACGTTTTTGCTCTTTATAGGAGTTAATCCAAGAGATAATTCTAAACCTTGATTTTCAATACTTCCAATGTTCTTAGCAACAGTGTTAAATCCAGAAGTTGCAGGAATATTTACGTTTAATAATAAATCGTTTGTAATACGTTTGTAGTAATCAAAAGTAATACGTACACGATTTTTAACCATTGATAAGTCAAATCCTACACCAGTTGACGTATTTGTTTCCCATTTCAAGTCTGGATTTGATAATTGAGTTGGAGCTAAACCGCCACCGCCTGCATAGGCAATATTGCTACTACCCGACAAACCCAGAGAAGCGAAGTTTCCAATACCTGATGAGTTACCGTTTGAACCATAACTTAAACGTAATTTCAAATCATTAATCAGTGTCACATCTTGCATAAATCCTTCTTTTGAGATTCTCCAAGCAGCTGAAACGGATGGGAATAAACCCCAACGATTATTAACCCCAAAACGAGAAGAACCATCTGTACGAAGAATGGCAGTCAATAAGTATTTATCGTTGAAATCATAGTTCAAACGAGTATAATACGATGAAAGTCCCCATGAAGTACCCGTTGATGAGGCATCAGATTTGGTGGCACCCGCCGATAAACGCTTGATGGCATTTCCAGGAAAACCTGTTGCAGTTGCATCAATTGCTTCATAGGCGGATTCTTGATAATCTGCTCCAGCCAATAATTTAAAATTGTGCTTACCCAATGATTTAGAATAAGTTAAGAAGCTACTCCATGTCCAATTTTGCTCAGAGGAGGCAGTCTCTGTACCCGAACCACTAACTCCAACACCTTGATTAGTTGTCGTAGGTAAGAATCGAGCTTCAACATAAGTAATATAGTCCATGTTTAAACTTGTACGTAAAGAAAGTCCATCCATAATCTTGTACTCCCCAAAGATTGTCCCTAATAAACGACCGTTTTTTGTCAGGTTATAAGGTTCGTTAGCACTTGCTAATGGATTATCTACTGATGATGAAGCATCTTTTCCATAAGTACCATCAGCAAATCGAACAGGAATATCAGAAGCCATTAAAAAGGCGGCACTCACAACGCCATAAATGTTATTATCGTTGTTTATGCGGTCTTGCCAAGTACGGCTAAATGCAAGGTTAGTTCCAATATTTAATTTTGGACTAACAGTATGGTCTATATTAATACGACCACTAAAACGCTTGTAAGTTGAACCTTTTACGATACCTAATTGGTCGTACAATGAAGTCGTGACTGAGAAACGAGTTTTCTCATTACCACCTCTAATACCTAAATCATAATTTTTAGTAGCTGACGATTGGAAAACTTCCTTTTGCCAGCTGGTATTAGCAGCCAAATCTGGATTATTAAAAATGGCTTTTGTACGGATGCCTTTGGCAACATCAGCGGGAGACTCAACAACTACTAACTGTCCATTTACAGTGGATGTACTTGAACCAGCTCCAAAATAATAAGAAGCAAAATCAGCAGGCGATGCCCATTGCCCAGTTCCAGTAAAAGCTGTGGTTGTAAACGTTCCACCAGACACAGGGACTGCATAACGATTCATTAGCATTTCCTGTAATAACTTTACCTCCTCTGGGCCTGAAATACCAGTGCCAGATTTCCAAGTATCAGCAACTCCATAGTAAGTATCAAAAGTGAATTGCGTTTTTCCAGACTTACCCCGTTTGGTTGTAATGAGAACAACACCATTAGATGCTTGTGAACCGTAAATAGCAGCAGCAGAAGCGTCTTTAAGAATGTCAATTGACTCAATATCTGAAGGAGCAATGTCATTCAATGCACTTGTTTGCTGATTTCCAAATCCCAAACGACCATAACTGCCCGTACTAATAGGCACGCCATCAACAACATACAATGGCTGGCTACTTCCTGTAATAGAACCAATACCACGAATATTTACTGAAACTCCACCTCCAGGTGTTCCTGAACTGTTTGTAACGCTTACTCCAGCAGCAGCTCCCTGCATTGCTTGGTCAAGACCCGTAAGCGGACGGTTGGCAATTTGCTTAGAATCTACCCTTGCTACAGAAGTTGTAAGGTTTTTAGTAGATTGTGTTCCGTAGCCCACCACCACAACCTCATCAATCTCAGAAGCATCCGATGAAAGTGCTACATCTACTACTGTTTTTGAACTAACAGCAATTGATGACCTTTTGAAACCCACAAAGCTAAAATTAACGGTTGCGTTGGCAGGAACACCAATCTTGTAACTTCCATCAGCACCAGTAACAGTACCTCTGGTTGAACCCTTCACACTCACACTTACCCCTGGTAGTGGTGAGCCATCTTCGGAAGAAGTAACCTTTCCCGAAATTGTTCTGTCTTGGGCTGATACCTTGAAAACAAGGCATAGCAAAAACATGAAACTCATTAGTAGTTTTTTACTCATTTTTTTAATTTAGTTTTAGTTTATTGATAATGAAATTTAACACAATTACAATTTCCGCCTTCTATTTTAGAATGTAATTATTGTACTTTTCAATGAGAAACGGAATGATTTTGAATCGTTAAGAAAACGTAACAGGAGAGCTAAATGGAGAGATTTTGTAGAAGTGATTTTATGCTTAAGAACAGATTTGTGTCTAAAATTAACAAATTATAAACAAATAGAATAACTGATGTTTATTTATTTTTGTTTACAGTGATGAAATAATTTTGATAATAGCCCTATTTCATTCTAAAAATCAGTTTAAATGCAGTACAAGATTTTGTTATCGTGGTAAAATCAAGTACAAGTGTTCAAAACAATAAATAATTTTTATCTTTGTTCCCTAAAAATTATCTCAAAATCTCAAACAACAAATCAAGAATATGTCCACAGGATTAGATACGCTTACCCAAACAAAAATCAATTCATGGCTCGCAGGAAATTACGATGCTGATACCAAAGCCAAAATCAATAAACTTTTAGATGAAAATAAGGACACTGACTTAACGGATTCTTTCTACAAAAATCTTGAATTTGGCACGGGCGGAATGCGGGGCGAAATGGGCGTTGGCTCTAACCGTATGAATAAATACACGGTTGGAAGTGCTACGCAAGGTTTTGCCAATTATATTAATCGTGTGGTCGGTGAAGACACCAACAACGGCGGTGCAAGTGTAGCAATTGCCTACGATTCACGTAATAATTCGCCTTACTTTGCTCAAATTGCGGCTGATATTTTCTCGGCAAATGGTATTAAAGTCTTCTTATTCAGTGCATTACGACCAACGCCAGAACTTTCTTTTGCCATTCGTTATTTGGGATGTCAGGGTGGTTTGGTCGTCACGGCCTCGCATAATCCACGGGAATATAATGGTTATAAAGCCTATTGGAATGATGGTTCGCAGGTGGTTGCCCCGCACGATAAAAACATCGTGGCGGAGGTGAATAAAATTCAATCGGTGGATGAGATTAATTTTGAGGGGAACCCTGATTTAATA
>JAYUIP010000776.1:0-1511 GCA_043765945.1 Arcicella sp. | reverse complement strand
TGAAGGGGTAAGCCAATTTTTGTTATCCCAAAAAGCCAAATTAGCAATGGTGCAATCAGTAATGAAGCCATTTTTAACCATTATCACCTCATCAAAATCTTTATTCTTATTCAGTAAATTAGTCATAAAACTTCGGTCTGCATACTTATGAGAATAATCCCAATCGCCAATATCAACTAATTTTAAGGTTTTTACTTCTTTACAAACATAGGGAGTAAAAGTTACTTCCTGAATCTCTTTTTCATAAACAACCCGACAACGAAAAATACCCTCTGAACATTCAGAAGGTATTTTTACAAGATGTTCTAATTGGGATAACTCATCAACACCAAACAATTCTTTTCTTGATTTATTAAATCGAACATTGTGATATTCAATACTTTGAAGTTGTCCGTCTAAAATTTGTATGGTTTCTAATAATTGCATGAATTTCTGATAAATTTCTGACAAGACAACAAAAAAAGCCCTTCCATGTTATTGGAAGGGCTTTGGTAGAGAGCTAGGGATTCGAACCCCAGGACCTGTTACAGTCAACAGTTTTCAAGACTGCCGCAATCGACCACTCTGCCAGCTCTCTGTGTTTAATGATGTAAAATTAGGGCTTTCTTTCTTTCTATACAAATCTAACAGGAAAATATTTTTTTCCTGATTAGTCATTTTACTTGCCAACCGCTGATTATCAGATAGATAAATTTGTAAAAACTTTTTCATCCTTTATTTCGTATATAATATTAGAAAGGAGTTTTGTAAAGAATCTTCCGATTTTGGAAGAATTTTTAATTTTAATCAAAAAACAATAAACATGAAAAATTTAGGAATAATTTTGTTTATGGGAATCATCATCTTTGCTTGTAGTAGTTATACGCAACAAGATAAACCCAGAAAGTTTGAAGTAACGAAAACGGATATGGAGTGGAAAAAGCAATTAACACCAGAACAATATACCGTTACACGCAAAAAAGGCACAGAAAGAGCCTATTCAGGGGATACTTGGGACAATCACGAAAAAGGAAAATATAATTGCGTTTGTTGTAAGCAAGAATTATTTACTTCCGAAACAAAGTTTGAATCTGGAACGGGTTGGCCCTCATTTTATGCTCCCGTTAACAAAGAAAATGTATTAGTAGCAACTGATAATTCTTACGGAATGTCTCGTGATGAAGTGATGTGTAATCGTTGTGGAGCTCATTTAGGACACGTTTTTGATGATGGACCAACCAAGACAGGCCAACGGTATTGTGTAAATTCATTATCAGTTGATTTTAAAGAACAAAATCAACCTATTTAACACGACGTATTGTTAAAAACGAAAGGGTAAAAAGTATTGCACTTTTTACCCTCTCTATATTTATACCTTATAAATACTACAAAAAGGAACTTTTAAAACCTGGTTTTAAGCGCTTTTTTGACACTTGTTCGTATGCAAAACCCATTCCTATTAACGGCCCTTCGCTATATGGTTTTCCAAAAAAAGAAAAACCAACAGGCAGGTCATAGACTTTTCCACAGGG
>JAYUIP010000775.1:0-1513 GCA_043765945.1 Arcicella sp. | reverse complement strand
GAATGGCTTATAACAAGTTTAACAAGACTTTATTCTCAACAGCGTTTATGAAACGTCACACTGGTTTTGGTCCGAAAGGAATTGCGGGTTTGTATGTTGTACAAAATGCTGATAACGATGGTACTGGTTATGTGATCACAGGAATTAATTTAGAGACGATTCCAGGATTGAGTACTGGTTTTGCTGGAACAGAACCACCACGTAATTTTTCTGCCACTAAGACATTACCTACTGATGATGGAGGTAATGCAGTTTTTAATGCCGTAGGAAAAATGTCATTTGGTGATTGTGAATTATCAACGGATGGTAACACGCTTTATATTACAAACTTATTTGATAAAAAGATTTACGTACTGAACGTAACGAATCCGACTTCTCCAACTTTAATCACTTCATATCCAGTTCCAAATCCAGCTTGTGCGGTTGGAGGTGAATATGCTCCTTTCGGTTTGAAGTTTTATAGAGGTAAATTATACGTTGGCGTTATTTGTACGGCTGAAAGTTCTCAACCAAGTTCAGTAGGTTCATTATATGGTCAAGCTGGTTTTGATGTTACTTCGTTAAGTTCAGCAAACTTGAAAGCTACGGTTTATGAACTGAATGGAAGCACTTTCACAACGGCACTAACGCAATTTTCTTTGAATTACGATAGAGGATTTTCAAATAGTAGTGAAGTTAGTTATGCAATTTGGAGACCTTGGGTAAATAACTATTCACAAGTTTATGGCGATATAGCAGAGACATATCCACAACCTATTTTATCAGATATTGAGTTTGACTCTGATGGTTCAATGATTTTGGGATTTGCTGACCGTTTTTCTCATCAATTAGGGAATGCTAATTTTCCACCACAAGACGGAGATTTGTCGACCATGATTCCTAATGGTGATTTTACTTCGGGAAATACTGGTTTCTCTTCTGATTATGGAACCAGTTACACAGTAAATAACACCTCAAGCACATTTACAGGTGGTATTTCTGCTTGTACAGGTCGTGGAGGTTCTGGGAATTTTCTTATGGGAAATGGACCAGCTGCTGCTAATAGTAGAGTTTGGTATAGAACAGTAAATGTCTATAAAGACAATACCTTTCATTTATCATTTTGGGCAACAGCCATAAATCCTAATAACTTGCCACAACTGTATTTTACGGTTAATGGTGTGAGAGTGGGAGCTGATTTTGCAGCTATAACCTCTACTACTTGTAATTGGGTAAAATATTCAGTTAGTTGGTATTCAGGAACTGTAGATATTGCTTCTGCGGTTTTTGCGATTGTAAATGGTAATACAAGTGCAAGTTCAGGAGGTTCTGGAAATGACTTTGGGATTGATGATATTAGAATATCAGATCCTGGAACAGTTACTGGACGTGTAGAGGGAGATGTAATGCGTGCCACCAAATCTGGAAGCACATGGACCATCGAAAATAATGGTACAGCCGGTGGAATAACCACGGCAGGTGCTGGTAAAAAAGGTGGACCTGGCGGTGGAGAATATTACTTCGGTGATTTAAC
>JAYUIP010000774.1:0-4532 GCA_043765945.1 Arcicella sp. | reverse complement strand
TTCAAACCCAATAATTACTAACTCCTTACCTTTGCAACATGACAGAAATTCCAGCATTTAAAAAGAATCTCCCGACCCAAATTGCAGTTTTGGGTGGTGGCAGTTGGGCTACGGCAATTATTAAAATTTTAACTGAAAATAACGTTAGAGTTAAGTGGTGGTTACGTCGCAAATCGGACGTGGATTTTATTAAAAAATATAATCACAATCCTTCTTATTTAACCGATGCTCCACTAAATCCACGTAAAGTGAAGGCATATTATAAAATGTATGATGCCCTTCAAGGTGTTGATTATGTGGTACTTGCCGTTCCTGCGGCTTTCGTTCCAGATGCTTTGAAGAATTTGACTCGTAATAATTTTGCGGGTAAAAAGGTAATTTCAGCCATCAAGGGCATGATTCCCGATGAAAATATGTTGGTAACGGATTGGATGGAAAAGGTTTTTGGCGTACCCGTTACGCAAATGTGCGTCATTGCAGGACCTTGCCATGCTGAGGAGGTTGCTCAAGAGAAACAATCGTATTTGACCATCGGCTCGCCCAATCTTGCATTGGCTCAAGAATTTGCCAATTTAATGACTTGTCGGTATATTCAGGCAAATCCAGTGGCAGATTTATACGGTGTTGAATACTGTGCTGTTATCAAGAATATCATCGCTATTGCCTGTGGAATTACGCACGGGTTGGGTTTTGGAGATAATTTTCAAGCGGTAATGGTTTCCAATGCCATGCAAGAAATTAAGCGATTTTTGGATATTGTTTACCCACAAGCCAACCGAGATTTGCACAGTTCGGGCTATTTAGGGGATTTATTAGTAACGGCTTATTCACAATTTTCAAGGAATCGTACATTCGGAAATATGATTGGAAGAGGATATTCCGTGAAGTCGGCACAGATAGAAATGAACATGGTTGCCGAGGGATATTATGCCGTGAAAAGTATTCATAAAATCAACGAACAACACGACGTTGAAATGCCAATTATTGATGCCGTTTACAGAATTCTCTACGAAAAAGGCAGTCCAATGGCGGAGATTGGGATTTTGAAAGGGGTTTTGAAGTAGATTTTTTGACTCACGGATTTAAGGGATTAGACACGGATAAAATGTATTAAGGAACGTATAAACAATAATTTATACTAACTATTACAACTTATTATTTACCCATTCCTAAGAAATATTTCCAAAACTAATTCAATCCGTGCGGTCCGCCGCTACGGTGCTACTATACCCTCTCCCGAATCCTCCTAAACCGCTTTTTGAACTGATAACGAGCTACTGCCTGCACTGAAAAAATCCCATCTTCTGTTTTGTTTTCACTCAAAAATTGAGCTTTTAACCCCAAGCCAAATTGTTTTGTAATTGGATAAACATAACCCGTTGCAAACAGTAAATTTGAGAATGCCATCGTTTGGCTTTCCGCTTGATTCCCTTGATAATTTACCTCCGAATGATGGATAGAAACACCCGTGCCTACGGTCGCAAAAAAATGCTTAAAAATTCGCATTTGTACGCAAAATAGTATTGGCGTTATACTTAAACTTGCTGTGTTTACATCCTTTCCCTCTGCCAATTGCACTTCATAAACTTTATAATGACCCGCCTCAATTCCCATGCTCAAACGGTGTTCGGGTTCCCACATAAAACGGATGGAGGAACAACTAAAATTCTGTTTTAACCCAACTCTATTTGGATCAATTTGGAGCGTGTTGATATAATGACTTATGCCAGTGCTTACAGAAATACTAACGCCTCTCGCTACGCTATCACGAGTATTCCAAGTTTTTTGAGCTTGGCTAAAATGTGTTATCAAACACATCTGAACTATAAATAAAGTTTTTTTCATCTTATTTTCGGAGGTAATGGTGGTAGGCAACGATGGTTGGATAATTGGTCAGAATTCCATCAAAATCACCTTCGTTAATATACTTTTTAATGAACGGTTCACTATCCAAAGTCCAACAATAAACCTTTCGATTTTGGGCGTGCATTTTAGTAACTTCGGGCGTTAAAAGTCCCAAAGTCCATCTCGGAGCCCATACTTTGGCGTTGATATCAGTGACATCTTCTACCGATAATTCACATAAAGATTGAATATTTTTATAATTAGAATAGGTCTTAAAAAAGTCTAAAACCTCCACTACGGGTATGCCGATATAAATCTCTAATTGTCTATTTTTTTGCTTTGCTCTTGCCAACATTTTTTGTTGAATTGGAATCACTTTTGCCATCGAATTATTGACTGATTTCATATCTAACCAAACTACTTTTAAGTTTGTGCTATCTATTACTTTAATCAAAGCATCTTCTAATTTTGGGATTTTTTCATTGTTTATTAAACGAACAAATTTAGAAATTTCATCGTAGGTATAATTAACAATTGGTCCATTTAAAGGGCTTTTCTTCGTTAATCTGATGTTAATATCTTCATCATGATATAACACAGGAACGTCATCTTTTGTCAGCCTCACATCAATCTCAATACCCGTTGAACCTAAGTTTTCAGTAAATCCAACCATTTCTAAGGTATTTTCAGAAATTGACAACAAATCAGAACTCCTTCCACCCGAACGATGAGCTAAAATTTGGAAATCATCTTTCAAAACTTTCTCAGAAAAAGGTCTTACATAAACTATTTCTAAAACTTCATTAGCAGGAGTATTACCAATACCAAATCTACCTGTAATCTTAAAATTGGATGCTCTGGGCTGGTTTTCGGTAAGAATGGAAGTACTACCTTCATTGGGATTTAATTGTAAATTTATAGCACCCGTTTCACTGTTGAGGGCATAACGCCAATATCCATATACATATATTGATGAGTCTTTTTTAACTCCTTTTGTCACAGCATATAAGCCTACTTTATCGCCAAAAATAGATAAATTATTGTCTTTACTCCACTTAAAAATTAAGGTATCTCCAAAAATTTCATTTCCTTTTATCACTTTATAAATTCCTTCTAATTTTGTTTTGGAAGCATTATTTAAAGGCTTTCCATTTGTGATAGGAGGATTAATAGTTACGATTTCGGGGAGGTCATAATTATTGCAATCACTCATTAAAAACATAACAAAAAACAAAAATATATTGTGTTTTGTATGGTGTATTTTAACGCAGGTAGCGTTTTGAACGCTACTTGCGTTGGTCTTATTGAATTTGTATTTTTTATTTAATTTCATAACTATTTGATAATCAACGCTAAAGAAAA
Source organism: Arcicella sp. (assembly GCA_043765945.1). GTDB lineage: Bacteria > Bacteroidota > Bacteroidia > Cytophagales > Spirosomataceae > Arcicella. The sequence continues at coordinate 1,325 of JAYUIP010000774.1, read as the reverse complement.
CTCAATATTATGGTATCTACGATTAAAGGCACTGAATGAGGGCCAAACTGGATAATAATATTTTACGTAATTATCCCGACAACCCACAATCAAAACATGGTTTGCCCAAAGGCGTTGTTCAACGTAAATTCCAAGCGAACCGCCATTAAAAAAATCCGTAAACTCGGTTACTTTTATGCCTCCCGCAGTAGTGTTTATGTAGGTAACGATATTGGCTTCTGATTTTAGTGTAAAAGCAATATCTCTGACCTTAAATCCCAATGAGGCATTCGGATAATGTGACCATGCGGAGGTACGATTATCAAAGCTAAATTGTGTTAATGCACCAAAAATAAAACCCATGTCATAGCCAATTTTTGTTGATAATTTCTCCCAAGATTTGTTCCAATGTAAGCCCAATCTTGCTTGATTTGCGATGTAAATGGAGTTGAAGTTTGCCGATAAATCAAAGCCTTTTTGAAGTCCAATTGTTGCAGAAACATCAATCAGCGGTATTCTAAGGGCAGATTCCACATAATCTAAGGGGAATTTTGTGGAAGTTAAACCAACAGCAGCTTTCAACGCCCCAGGTTTCCAGACGTGTGGAAAAATAAAACTACTTTTCTTAATATCAAATACATTTCTTTGGCGTATGGATAAGGTACTGTCCGCCTGTGCAAAGAGTAAGGAATTGAAACAAAAGAGGGGAATCAGTAAGGTAAAAAGGTATTTCATTATGGTTATTTATTAAAGAAACTGTAATTTTAAATCGAAAATATATTCTATTCAAAAAGAGCGTTCATTGTAATTGAATTTTGGACTAAACCCAAAGAATATTGATTTGTTTTTATGCCAAAAGTGGTAATCATCGCTAAAAACAAGGTTTTCCGTGTTTTAGATTCTGATTTGAAAAGGTTTAATTTATTCCTCAAATCATTGGAATATGACTTCGTAATTTCATATTCATCATTTGAAAATTTCATCTCACAAACCGTAATTACATTGTCTTTTCTATCTATTAGTAAATCTATCTGTGTACCTTTCTCTGAATTTTGACTTACCCACGAGGATATTTCGGAATAAACTCCTTGAATACTGAGGGCTTTTTTGATGTTTTCAATGTGGCTCATACATACATATTCAAACGCATAGCCACTCCAAGCCCGATACTTTGAACTATCCATCAAATTAATCCAAGTATTTTCGCCTATGGCTTTTGAATCTTTGATGAATTTATGATAAAACAAAGAATATGGGTCTGTTAATTGATAGAGGCTACTCTTTATTTTTTTATCAAATGGCACGTATTTTTTGATAAAACCACTTACTTCTAATTCTTCCAAAAC